>NZ_JBHSRF010000111.1:0-23460 GCF_042658925.1 Sphaerisporangium aureirubrum | reverse complement strand
GGGAGGGGGAGAGGTTGACGGTGATTTGGAGGGGGGGTCGGGTGAGGGTCAGCCAGCGGGCTTCCTCGTCGTAGGTGACGTCTACCTGGTCCAGGCGGGGGTTGGTGAGGGCGGGGTGGGTTTTGCGGAGGGTTATCAGGGAGCGGTACCAGGCTAGGTGGTCAGCGTGGTCGGGGGTGGTCAGCTCGGACCAGTTGAGTTTGGAGGCGTGGAAGGTGGACTCCTGCTGGGGGTCGGGGGCGGTGCCCAGCCAGTCTTCGTAGCCGAAGCCGACGAATTCGCGTTCGCGGCGTTCGGCTTCGCCTACCGACAGGTGGGGTTCGATGTGGTCGGTGAAGAAGAGGAAGGGGGTGGTGGCTCCCCATTCCTCGCCCATGAAGAGCATGGGGGTGTAGGGGGAGGTCAGCAGGAGGGCGGCGCCGAGGCGGAGGGCTTCGGGGGGGAGGCGGTCGCCCCGGGCGCGGTTGCCGATCTGGTCGTGGTTCTGGAGGGAGCAGACGAAGCGGTGGCCGGGGGTGCGGCGGCGGTCGACGGGGCGGCCGTGGGTGCGGGCGCGGAAGGTCGAGTAGGTGCCGTCGTGGAGGTAGGCGGAGGTCAGGACCTTGGCCAGCACCTCCATGGAGCCGAAGTCGCAGTAGTAGCCGTGGCGCTCGCCGGTCAGGGCGGAATGCAGGGCGTGGTGGACGTCGTCGTCCCAGGTGGCGGCCAGGCCGTAGCCGCCCGCCTCACGCGGGGTGACGAGGCGGGGGTCGTTGAGGTCGGATTCGGCGATCAGCGAGAGGGGACGGCCGAGGGCGGCGGACAACGCGTCGGTCTCCACGGCCAGTTCCTCCAGGAAGTGGATGGCGCGCTGGTCGTGGAGGGCGTGGACGGCGTCCAGGCGGAGGCCGTCCATGTGGTAGTCGCGGAGCCAGTGGAGGGCGTTGCCGATGAAGTAGCGGCGGACCTCGTCGGAGTGTTTGCCGTCCAGGTTGACGGCCTGGCCCCAGAACGAGGACGCCGACTCGTGGAAGTACGGGCCGAAGGGGGCGAGGAAGTTGCCGGACGGGCCGAGGTGGTTGTGCACCACGTCGAGGATGACGCCGAGGCCGGCATTGTGGCAGGCGTCGACGAAGCGCTTCAGGCCGTCGGGGCCGCCGTACTCCTCGTGCACGGCGTACAGGTCCACGCCGTCGTAGCCCCAGTTGTGGCGGCCGGGCACGGGGGGCACGGGGAGCAGTTCGACGAAGTCGACGCCGAGGTCCACCAGGTGGCCGAGGCGTTCGATGGCGGCGTCGAAGGTGCCCTCGGTGGTGAAGGCGCCCACGTGCAGCTCGTAGATGATCGAGCCGGGCAGCGCGCGGCCCCGCCACGACCGGTCGGTCCACGCGAAGCGGTCGTGGTCGTAGACGCGGCTCGGGCCGAAGATGCCGGAGGGCTGCCACCGGGTCCGGGGGTCGGGCAGCGGGTCGCCGCCGTCCAGGCGGAAGGTGTAGTCGGTGCCGTGGCCGGCGCCGGGGACCTCCGCCGTCCACCAGCCTCCCTCGCCACGGGTCATCTCGTGGCGATGTGCCGCGTCGATCTCGACCTCGACACGGGTGGCGGCCGGAGCCCAGACCTCGAACATGTCTCTCCCAGGGGATGCGGCGAAACGGTGCGGCGGAGACGCCGCCCGCTATTCCCTTTCCAGCAGAGCCACCGGATAACGCGCCAGCAGGTGGGCGAGCGGGATGCGGCCGGTGTGCTGCTCGCCGGTCAGCAGGCAGCGCCACCGGCCCGGGGGCAGTGCCAGGATCTCGCCGGTGAAGCCGCCGCGCCGGGACAGCCCGGCGGGGTGCCGGGTCGCCACCGTGACGGCGTGCTCGCCTCGGCAGAACGCGATGACGTGGTCCCCGGCCTCTCCGGTGACGGTGAGCGGGACGTAGGAGGCGGCGGGGGCGAGGCGGGAGCGCAGGGCGAGGGCGGTGCGGGTGACCAGGAGCTTGGCGGCGTCCCAGCTGTCGGCGCCGGGGCCGGCGAGCAGGGAGCGGCGGTAGGCGTAGTCGACGGGGCGCCGGTTGTCGGGGTCGACGAGGGAGAAGTCGGTGGTCTCGGTGCCCTGGTAGACGTCGGGGACGCCGGGCATCATGATCTGCACGGCCTTCTGGCCCAGGGAGTTGACCCGGGCGAAGCGGTCGATGCGCTCGGTGAACGCGGCCACCGAGGGGCCGCACTCGTCGATCGCGCGGGTCGCGAAGTCGCGCACGCCGGCCTCGTACGCGGGGTCGGGGGCGATCCACGAGATGGAGGTCTTGGCCTCACGGGCGGCCTTGAACAGGTAGTCGCCGAAGCGCTCGACGTCGATCGGCCAGGCGGCCATGAGGTTCTGCCAGGCCAGGTAGTCCAGCCGGGGATCGAAGGACACCCGGGCCGACCACTCGGCCACCGCCTCGGCCCATTCGCCGGGCAGCTCGGACAGCACGGCGAGCCGGGCCCGCACGTCTTCCGAGCGCTTGGTGTCGTGGGTGGAGAGGGTGGTCATGCCGTACGGCGGCATCTCCGCGCAGAAGGCGTGGAACTCCTCAGCGGTGACGGAGAAGCGGTCGGGCTCGCCGCCGACCTCGTTGAGGCAGGCCAGGGGGTACCAGCGGTACAGCGCGGTGTCCTCGACGCCCTTGGCCATCACGGGGCCGCACGCCTGCTGGAACCGTACGACGGTCTCGGGGGGGCCGTGCAGCACCAGGTCGGCGGCCAGCCGCACCGCGTTGGGGTCGGCGCGCAGCGCGGCCAGTTCGGCGGCCGAACGGATCACCTGGACGCTCTCGGGCGGCGGCTCCTCGCCGGGCACGATGTACGCCCGGTACACGGGCATCGCGGCGAGCAGCTCGGCCATGGCCTCGCGCAGGCCGGGCTCGCCACGGGACAACCGGTCCAGTTCGACGCCGAAGAACTGCGCCAGGACCTGCTTCTTGGACTCGTAGACGATGACGTCGTAGTCCTGGGTGACGCCGGTGTGCTTGACGAAGGTGTCGACCAGGCTCTGCTGACCGGCGGGGTCGACGAACAGCCGGGTGATCATGTTCAGCGCGTCGTAGCCGGTGGTGCCGTCGCAGGCCCAGTCGGACGGCAGCCGCTCGCCGTCGATGAGGATCTTCTCGGCGACCGTCCACACCTGGGCACGCTCGCGCAGCCGGGCGAGGTAGCCGCGGGGGTCGGCGAGGCCGTCGGGGTGGTCGACCCGCAGGCCGGTGAGCACGCCCTCGGCGATCAGGGTGAGGATCACCTCGTGGGTGGCGTCGAAGATCTCCGGGTCCTCCACCCGCAGCCCGATCAGCGACGAGACGTCGAAGAAGCGGCGGTAGCCGGGGCCCTGGCGCCAGGGCACCAGCCGGTAGTGCTGGTCCGCGAGGTCGGTGGTGCCGGGGCGCAGCGGGAAGCGGTGGTCGTGGTAGCGCAGCGCGTCGCCGTCGGCCACCACCTCGGTGCCGGTGTCGGCGCCGTCGCCGAGGACGGGCATCGCGACCGGCCCGGCGTCCCAGTCGACGTCGAACCACCGGGCCGCGGCCGTCCCGGGGCCGTCGCGCAGCAGTTCCCACAGCCGCCGGTTGTCCGACTCGGGGACCGGCACCGTCATGTGGTTCGGCACGATGTCGGTGATCATCGGCAGGCCGGCCGCCGCCAGCTCACGCAGGCCCCGCGCCCCGCCGAACTCCTCGCGGACGCGGGAGTGGTCGGTGACGTCGTACCCGTGCAGGGAGGACGGCACGGCCTGGAGGATCGGCGAGAGGTACAGGTGGCTCACGCCCAGCTCGGTGAGGTAGCCGGTGAGGGCCGCCGCGTCGGCGAACCCGAAGGCGGGGGTCAGCTGGAGCCGGTACGTCGCGGCGGGCGGGCGCGGCACGGGGGACGGTACGGGGTCGGTCACCTGATGTGTCCTTCCTGGGGTCGGCCGGGCATGCCGGCACCCGGGCCGGCGGGGTGCGGCCGTGCCTCACTCGGCAGCGTACGGCCAAGCCGGCACCCCGGACGGCACCGAGGCGGGGACGCCTCGGGGGCGGGGGACACCGGGATCCCGCCGTGCGGCGGGATGCCCAGGGCATCTGATCCCTGCCCAACAGCCAGACGCGGACACCGGATATTCCTGGCCGTCTCGTCCGGAGGCGTGGAGCCCTCCGGAGCGTGAGGCGTCCCGCCCCGCGGCCGGGAATCCGTGCCCGGGTCAGGCGCGGCGCAGGACGCGGACCGAGCGGCCCGCGACCGGGACCTGTTCGCCGGCGCGGTAGACCTCCGAGTCGATGGAGATGGGGGTGGCGGTGTCGATCTCGGGGACCCACAGGTCGCCGAACGCCTTCGGGAGGGTGTAGCGGATGGTGTCGTGGTGGGCGTTGAACATCAGCAGGAACGAGTCGTCGATGATGCGTCTTCCCCGGCGGTCCGGCTCGGTGATGGCCTCGCCGTTGAGGAACACGCACAGGGACTTGGCGTAGCCGTTGTGCCAGTCGCCGTCGGTCATCTCGCTGCCGGACGGGGTGAGCCACGCGATGTCGGTCAGCTCGTCGCCCGAGCCGCGGACGGCGCGGCCGTAGAAGAAGCGCCTGCGCCGGAACACCGCGTGGTCGCGCCGCAGCCTGGCCAGCCGCTGGGTGAACTCCAGCAGCAGCCAGTTCTCCCGGACGTCGGACCAGTCGACCCAGCTGATCTCGTTGTCCTGGCAGTAGGCGTTGTTGTTGCCGAGCTGCGTGCGGCCGAGCTCGTCGCCGTGGGACAACATCGGCACGCCCTGGGACAGGAACAGCGTGGCGAGGAAGTTGCGCTTCTGCTGCTCGCGCAGGCTCTCCACCGCGCCGGACGCCGGGCCCTCCTCGCCGCAGTTCCACGAACGGTTGTCGTCGGTGCCGTCGCGGTTGCCCTCGCCGTTGGCGTCGTTGTGCTTGTCGTTGTAGGAGACGAGGTCGCGCAGCGTGAAGCCGTCGTGGCAGGTGACGAAGTTGATGGACGCGGCGGGGCGCCGGCTGTCGTCCTGGTACAGGTCGCTGGAACCGGTGAGGCGGGAGGCGAACTCCGGCAGGGCGGCGGGCTCGCCGCGCCACATGTCGCGGATGGTGTCGCGGTAGCGGCCGTTCCACTCGGTCCAGCGGGGCGGGAAGTTGCCGACCTGGTAGCCGCCAGGGCCGACGTCCCACGGCTCGGCGATCAGCTTGACCTGGCTGAGCACGGGGTCCTGCTGGACGAGGTCGAAGAACGCCGACAGCCGGTCCACCTCGTGCAGCTCGCGGGCCAGGGTGGCGGCGAGGTCGAAGCGGAAGCCGTCCACGTGCATCTCGATGACCCAGTAGCGCAGCGAGTCCATGATCATCTGGAGGGTGTGCGGCGAGCGCATCAGCAGGCTGTTGCCGGTGCCGGTGGTGTCCATGTAGTAGCGCTGGTCGTCGTCCACCAGGCGGTAGTAGGACGCGTTGTCGATGCCGCGCATGCTGAGCGTGGGGCCGAGGTGGTTGCCCTCGGCGGTGTGGTTGTAGACCACGTCGAGGATGACCTCGATGCCCGCCTCGTGCAGCGCCTTCACCATGGCCTTGAACTCCAGCACCTGGCCGCCGCGCTCGGCCGAGCTGGAATAGGCGTTGTGCGGCGCGAAGAAGCCGATGGTGTTGTAGCCCCAGTAGTTGGTGAGGCCGCGCTGCTGGAGGGTGTGGTCGGTGACGAACTGGTGCACGGGCATCAGCTCGACCGCGGTCACGCCGAGCCCGGTGAGGTGGTCGATGATCTCGGGGTGGCCGAGCGCGGCGTAGGTGCCGCGGATGCGCTCGGGGATGCGGGGGTGCTGGATGGTCAGGCCCCGCACGTGCGCCTCGTAGATCACCGTGTTGTGGTACGGCGTGGCGGGCGGCCGGTCGTGGCCCCAGCCGAAGAACGGGTTGACCACGATCGACTTCGGCACGTACGCCGCCGAGTCGGTGTCGTCGCGGCTGTCGGGCTCGCCGAAGCGGTAGCCGTAGACGGCCTGGTCCCACTCGACCGTGCCGTCGATGGCCTTGGCGTAGGGGTCGAGCAGCAGCTTGTTGGGATTGCAGCGCTGCCCGCGCGCGGGATCGTAGGCCCCGTGCACGCGGTAGCCGTACCGCTGGCCGGGCCCGATGCCGGGCAGGTATCCGTGCCAGACGAAGCCCTCGCACTCGGTGAGCGCGACGCGCTGCTCCTTCTGGTCGTCGTCGAAGAGGCAGAGCTCCACGCGCTCGCCGACCTCGGTGTACAGCGCGAAGTTCGTTCCCGCGCCGTCGTATGTAGCCCCGAGCGGATAGGGGTCGCCGGGCCAAGTTTCGATCATGTCACCACCCGGATAGGGATTTGCCCCATGGTCCCCCGACCATGCGGCGGAGCGCAGCCGAGTGAGCGTTTCACAGGATGAACGTCGGCATTGTGCGATTCCTCCCGTTTGGGGGATCCCGCCGTTCATCCAGTTCAGCGCCCTGATCGTTACGCTACCCGCACCGGGACGGCGCCCAGCGTACCGGGCGGCGGCCGGGTCAGCCGCGCCTGGGTGCCGGGGGCTCGAAGAAGTTCAGCAGGCCGGCGCCCTCGCAGGTGGCGCACGCCCGGCCCTGCGCGGCGCCGTCGCCCCCGCAGGTGAAGCAGGCGACCACGCGGTCGAAACGCGGGTCGCGGTAGGTGTGATGAGTGCGGTGCCGGTCGATCGCCCAGCCCTGTACCCAGGCGAAACCGTCGATCTCGGCGAACAGCGCGTCGCTGAGCGCCCAGTGCCGGGTCACCGCCCGATGGCGGAGCGTGGTCCACAGACCCGCCCCCAGCCCGGCCATGCTGACGTTCATGAGGAACCGTTCCTCTCTGGGTCCCGCGCGTGACCGTCTGCGCACCGGGTCGCGATGTCCCCACCATCGGCCCGGCGTGACGGCGGCACCGTGCCCCGATGCCGCGCTGTCGCGCGCCGTCCCGCGCGCGCCCTTCCCCGTCCCGTACGGCGTCCTCGCCCGTGTGGCGCGATGCACGGACGCGGCGTCTGCTCCGTTTAGGGGCTGACCATCTGTTTACCCTTGTTCGTCCTCGGAGCAACCGCCAATGGCAATTGCCACGAGACACTGTCCCTCGTGTATACCTCGGGAAAGGCCCGCGGAGAATAGCGTGAGCTGTCACAACATCGGGCGCCTGGGCACCCGACCGCCGTTCAGGCCACGAGGAGGTGAGAGGCGATGCCCGGGGCGAACCCCACCCTCCGCCGTCGCCAGCTCGCCGGCCGTCTCCGAGAGCTGAGGAAACACGCCGGTCTCAGCATCGAGGACGCCGCCCAGCGCCTCGAATGCTCCACCGCCAAGATCAGCCGGATCGAGACCGGGCAGCGCGGCGTCATCCCGCGCGACGTGCGCGACCTGTGCCAGATCTACGGCCTCGGCCCGGCCGAGACCGACGCGCTGATGACCATGGCCAGGGAGGCCAGGGAGGGCGGCTGGTGGCAGGCCTACGACCACCGCGACTTCCGCCTCTACCTCGGCCTGGAGGCCGAGGCGTCCGCCGTCACGGTCTACGACACGTGCGCGGTGCCGGGCATCCTGCAGACCGAGGAATACGCGGGCGCGATAATTCGCGGGGTGCTTCCCGGCATCAGGGAAGAAGTGCTCCGGGAGCGCGTCGACGCGCGGATGAAACGCCAGCGGCTGCTGCACGGTGAATCCCCGCCGCACCATCTCGCCCTGCTGGACGAATCGGTTCTCCATCGCCACATCGGTAATCGGAATATCATGCGCGCGCAGCTCGACCGTCTGCTGGAGCTGGCCCGGCTGCCGCAGGTGACCATTCAGATCGTGCCGTTCAGCGCGGGCGCGCACATTGGATTCAACAGCGCGTTCGCATTGCTCGAAATGGCCGATTCCAGAGTTTCGGACGTCGTCTACACCGAATCCATGGTGCGAATGGAGTACTTCGAGAAGCCCGCGGAGCTCGCGCTGTACCGGGAGGCGATCGGGCACCTGCGTGCAGCGGCGCTGGATCCGCCCACGTCGGAGGCGTGGATGGCCGAAGTCAACCAGAAGTACGCGATCTGATCAAGCGGCACGGCGACGGCACGTTCACGATCATCTGATGGCATAATGCCGGAGATGGGACACCGGATCTTCCGGTGGCCTCGTCATGCCCGACACCATCAGGAGAATCAATGAGGTTCTCGTCAGCCGCGTATTTCCCGGACGCCAGATGGCGTTCGGCCACTCGATGCAACACCGGAAACTGCGTCGAGGTAGCAGCCACGGACGGGTTGATCGCCGTACGTGACTCCAAGGATCCGAGCAATCCTGCGCTCCTCTACACCGAGAGCGAATGGCAGGCTTTCATCGAAGGCGCCAAGAACGGCGAGTTCGACCTCTCGAGCCTCAAGGAATAACCCAAATAGCGGGCGGAAGACGGGCGCCGGGGTGGGCCGACCGCCCACCTCGGCCACCGGCAGGCGTCCGGGCGGGGCATCGCCCGGACGCCGCCGCCTCCCGGCGGTTTTCGCCGGGCGGCACGCGGGTAGCCGGACCCCACCCCCGCCGGTGAACCGGTGACCGAAGCCCGCCCCCCGGGCACCCCCCTCGCAAGGAGACGACGTTGAGCGGATTCAAGCAGTTCCTGATGCGCGGCAATCTCGTCGAGCTCGCCGTCGCCGTGGTGATCGGCGCGACGTTCAGCGGGCTGATCCAGGCGCTGGTCGCCGACCTGATCACGCCGTTGATCGCCGCGCTCACCGGCGGTCGTCAGCCGGACTTCTCCCGGTTCACCTTCACCGTCAACGGGGCGGTGTTCAAGTACGGCGACTTCGTCAACCACCTGCTGACATTCCTGATCATCGCCGCGGTGATCTACTGGCTGGTGATCACGCCGATGACGCGGGTGATCTCCTTCTTCGACCGCGACAAGGCGTCCGCCGAGAAGACCTGCCCCGAGTGCCTGAGCGACATCCCGGTCGACGCCCGCCGCTGCGCCTTCTGCACGGTCGAGCTCGTCGCCACCGTCCCGGCCGACGACCGGCCCCCGGCCTGACACCGCCGAGACGAGCCGGCGCTGTCCCCGTCCGCCCCCGCGCCAGGGCCGGTACCCCCGGCCGGACGCGGACGGCCGCCTCCCCGGCCCGGCCGCCGGCTCCCGGGATCTCCCGGGCTCAGTTGTGGCCGGACCCTGGAATAGGGATCGCTCCGCCCCGGTTGCCGTGAGCGTGAGTGATGTGATCCGTGGTGTCGCGCGGGGCGAGTCGGCCGTCCCCCTGTCCGTGCTCGACCTCGCCACCGTCGGCTCCGGGGACACCCCGGCCGACGCGTTGCGCACCACCACCGAGCTGGCCCGGCTGGCCGAGGCGTGGGGCTACCACCGCTTCTGGGTGGCCGAGCACCACGGGATGCCGAGCGTGGCAAGCTCCTCGCCGGCCGTGATCCTCGCCCACCTCGGCGCGAACACCTCGTCGATCCGGCTCGGCTCGGGCGGCGTGATGCTCCCCAACCACGCCCCGCTC
Source organism: Sphaerisporangium aureirubrum (assembly GCF_042658925.1). NCBI lineage: Bacteria > Bacillati > Actinomycetota > Actinomycetes > Streptosporangiales > Streptosporangiaceae > Sphaerisporangium > Sphaerisporangium aureirubrum. The sequence continues at coordinate 14,009 of NZ_JBHSRF010000111.1, read as the reverse complement.
GTCGTCGCCGAGCAGTTCGGCACCCTGCACGCCCTGCACCCCGGCCGCATCGACCTCGGCCTCGGCCGCGCGCCCGGCACCGACCAGGCGACGGCCCGCGCGCTGCGCCGCGAGGCGACCCCGGACGCCGACGACTTCCCGCGCCAGCTGACCGACCTGATCGGCTTCCTGGACGACGCCCACCCGGCGGGCAGCCCCTACGAGCGCATCCGCGCGATCCCCGGGGAGGCGGCGGCGCCCGGCTCGGGCCGTCCCCCGATCTGGCTGCTCGGGTCGAGCGGCTTCAGCGCGCGGCTGTCGGGTCTACTCGGCCTGCCGTTCGCGTTCGCCCATCACTTCAGTTCGGCCAACACGATTCCCGCGCTGGACCTTTACCGGGCTTCGTTCCGTCCGTCGGAGGTCCTGGACCGGCCGTACGCGATGATCGGCGTCGGCGCGGTGGCCGCGGACACCGCCGAGGAGGCCCTGCGGCGGGCGCGCACCGGCGCTCTAGGCATGCTCCGGCTGCGCCGCGGGCGCCCGGCGCCGCTGCCCACCCCGGAGGAGGCGGAGGAGTACCCCTACACCGACGCCGAGCGGTACACCCTCGACGAGTGGCTGTCCAATGTGATCCACGGCGACCCGGACACGGTGCGTGCCGGGCTGGAGGCGCTGCGCGAGCGGACCGGCGCGGACGAGCTGATGATCACTACCGGGGTGCACGGCGGGGAGGCGCGGCTGCGGTCCTTCGAACTGATCGCCAGGGCCTTCGGGATGACCAAGGAGTGGGACTCCGAGCGCGTGATCGCGTAACAAATCTGCAACGCCCCCGGCTTGATTGTACTCAACCGGTTGAGTGAAGGACAGGGCTGAGCAGGGCTGCCTGCCGGGGCGGCGCCGCCGGGCGGTACCGCCCGGGCCAGGCCCGGAGACCTCTCCGCTTGAGGAAGTCTGACAGGGACCTTTCTTCGCATGGAATATGTCCGTAACATCGCCTCCAGATCGGCGTGGAACATTTACCGGAAACATCTGTTGACACGCAAGAAACACTGTTATTGTGGTGGGAGCGCTCCCACACCTTCGCGATTAAATGTTGAAAGCGGAGGAAGCCGGATGGCTGACCAGCCAACGCTTGCCCAGGTAGCAGCCGAAGCAGGAGTCTCTCCTGCAACGGCATCACGAGTGCTCACCGGCTCGGTCCGAGTGAGCACCTCGACCCGCCGCCAGGTCCATGACGCGATGTCACGTCTGGGTTACGTACGGCACCGCGCGCCCCGCGGCACTTCCGCCCGGCGTTCGGACCAGCTCGTCGCGGCGGTGGTCTGCGAGCACACGCAACGCATGTTCGCCGAACCCTTCTACGCGAGACTCCTGTCCGCGGCGGACGAGGTGTTCACCGGCTACGGTGTGCCCTTCGTCGTGATGACCGCCACACCGGCGACCTCGACGATCGCCGCGCCGCCGCTGGTGACCGGTTCGTTCGACGGTGTCCTGCTCGCAGGCGCCAGAGAGCGACATCCTCTCGCGGTGACTTTGGCCGCGTCGGGGATCGCCGTACGCAGCGCCGGCCGCCCACCGGACGGCATCGACCTGCCCTTCGTCGACATGGACAACAGGGACGGCGCCCGTCAGGCCGCCGAGCATCTCCTGCTGACCAACCGGCGCGCGATCACCGTGATCGCGGGCCCGCCCACGTTGCCGGGCGCACGGGACCGTCTCGACGGCTTCCTGCGCACCCTCAACGCGGCCGGGATGACCGAGGTCCCCGTGGCCTACGGCGACTTCACCCACGCCTCTGGCGCACACGCCATGCAGTGGCTCCTGCAGCGGTCTCCGCACCTCGACGCGGTGTTCGCCGCGTCGGACCCGATGGCCGCGGGCGCCATGCAGGCGCTGCGGCGCGCCGGGCGCCGGGTGCCGGACGACGTGGCGGTGGTCGGTTTCGACGACGCGCCACTGGCTCGGCACACCTCCCCCACCCTGACCACCGTGCGCCAGCCGGTGGAGGAGATGGCCGTGCTCGCGGCCAGGATGCTGCTCATGGCGATCACCTCCGAGGAGGACGTCCAGCACGGAAACCCCATACTTCCCACGGAGCTGGTGGTACGTGAATCAACTTGATTCGGGGGGCGTGCAGGAAGGCGATGTGCTCACGCGCCGTTACCGGCTCGTCGAGCGCATCGCCTCGGGGGGCATGTCGGCGATCTGGCGCGCTTTCGACCAGTCGCTGCATCGTACCGTCGCGATCAAGTTGCTGGACGGCAGCGTAGGCGGTGACAGCAACGGCCGTGATCTCATCATGCGTGAGGCACGGGCGACCGCCCGGCTGATCCATCCGGACGCCATCGAGGTGTACGACTACGGCGAGACGGTCACCACGCGTGGCCGGTTGGCCGCGTACGTCGTGATGCGACTGCTGGACGGACGGCCCCTGTCGGAGCGCATCACCGAAGGACCGCTGCCCTGGCGGGAGGCCGTGGTGATCGGGACCCGTGTGGCCCTGGTCCTCGCGGCGGCCCACCAGCGCGGCATCGTGCACCGCGACGTCACCGCGGAGAACGTCCTGCTCTCCCCCGAGGGCGCCAAGCTGCTGGACTTCGGCATCGCGGCGTACGTCGGCGAGCAGGTGGACCAGCGGCTCGCCGACTTCGGCACACCGCCCTATGTGGCACCGGAGCGCCTCACCAGCGTCCCGGTGCACCCGGCCGTCGACGTGTACGCGCTCGGCGTCCTGATCTTCGAGATGCTGACCGGCACCCTGCCCTACCCCGAGACCACCTGGGAGGCACTGGAGAACGCGCAGCGGACCGGGCAACCGCCCGCCCCGTGCGTGCCCGGACTGCCCGCCGAGGTGGCCGAGCTGTGCCGGCGCTGCCTGGCGCAGGATCCAGGGGAACGGCCGAGTGCCCAGTACGTCGCCGAAGTGCTGGGCGCCTCGCTCACGGCACCCGCCGTGACCGTCCGCACCACCTCGCCCTGGGTGCGGCGGGCCAGGGTCGTCACCATGGCCGCGGCCGTGCTGACCACCTGGACCGCCGTCCTTCTGTGGGTGCAACCCGAGGTGGGGCCGCCCCTCGCGGCGGCGACCACCTCCCTGCCCACCGGAGGGCCCGCCGCCGCCGGCGGCGAGCGTCACCAGGGAGCGCTCACCGAGCCGGTCTCCGACGCAGGCCCGGACTCCGGCACCGTCGTGGACCGCTCACAGAGCGCCTCGCCCACCGGCGCGGCCCGTACCGACCCTTCCCCCTCCACCTCACGACCGGGCGCGACGCAGTCGGCGGGCCCTCAGAAGGTGCAGCCGCCGCCGATCGCACAGGCTCCGCCGAAGGATCGAGACACCGGGCCGAAGGGCCCGCAAGCCGGACCGGGCGACCCCGCCCCGACCGGCGGCACCTCCACCCTGCTCACGCTCACCCAGGCGGTGGGCAGGTTCGACGCCACGCTCGAGGCCGGCCAGGCCGCGGGAAGCGTGCGCGCCGACGTCGCCCTGGACCTGCGCCAGGTGGTCCACAACCTCATCAAGGCCGAGGGCTACTCGTCCGACGGGCTCCTGCAGGTCCGCGCCAAGCTGGCGGACAGGGAGCGCGAGGGCGGCCTCACGCGGCAGGTCCGTCAGGACCTGGACGAGGGGCTCACGCTCATCGGCGCGGCACTCCAGAAGGCCGCGTAGCACCACCCGCCGCCATCCGCGCGCCCGGTCCCAGGCCGGGTGCCGCGCGATCCGAGTACGGCGGGTGCTCCCGTGTCACACCACCCTCACAGTCCGTCCGCGGCGGTCGCGCCGCATGCCCAGATACCGGTATGTCGGAGAATGTATCCCGGCAAATCCGATTGTTTACTGGGAAATAATTCTTCTTCTGAATTTCTCCTTATTTCAGAACACGGGCGGGCGGAGAGTGACGATCTTGTCGCTCATCAGAGTGTCCGAAAATAGGGTTGACCACAGACCTTGACCCCGGCTTGACCCTGTCGCCCCACATGGGAGCGCTCCCAGTTTGACGGAATATCTTTCTCGTCCGAGCGGCGCCGGGCGTGGAACTTCCATCGGCCGGCCGAGGCGCCGAGCGCGTGACCACGGGAAACCCACTTCGCCCTTTCGGCCCTCCCCATGGTCCGGCCGCGAAATTTTCACTCTTGAAAGATCGGGTGAAAGTTACACAGCCGACGCAAGGTCACACCCCAGGTCACACCCCGGCAACGACCCCCGGGAGGCCCGTCCTGTTGACGCCCCGGGACCCGCGCCGAACGATGACCAGCGCAGTCCGGCCCCTCCAGGCCGGGGACGGCTACCGGCCGCGACAGGCCGATATCGGCGCGCTCCGGCAGCGCCGTCGCGCCTCCCTCATGTGACGAAGGGCATCCGATGAGAACACCATGGAGCGGCAGCAGGTGGCAGGCCGCGGTGACCGCGGTCGCGGTCACCGTCGCCGCCGCGGCCATCGCCGTGACGCTGGGCCCCGCACCCGCGGGCGCGGCGGGCGGCACGGGTGTGGGCTACCTCCACACCAGCGGCAACAAGATCCTCGACAGCACGGGCGCGACGGTGCGGCTGACCGGCATCAACTGGTTCGGCATGGAGACCGACAACAAGACCTTCCACGGCCTGTGGGCCAACAACCCCTGGCGCAGCCAGCTCGACCTGATGGCGAGCCTCGGCTACAACACGATCCGCGTGCCGTACTCCGACGACGCCGTCAAGCCGGGCGCGGTGGCGACCAGCGTCAACACCTTCAGCAACCCCGACCTGGTCGGCCTGAACCCGATGCAGATCCTCGACAAGGTCGTGGAGTACGCCGGTAGCAAGGGGATGCGGATCATCCTGGACCGGCACCGGCCCACCGCCGCCGGCCAGACCGCGCTCTGGTACACCTCGGCGGTCCCGGAGACCACCTGGATCAACAACTGGAAGACGCTCGCCCAGCACTACGCGGGCAACACCACCGTCATCGGCGCCGACCTGCACAACGAGCCGCACGCCGACGGCACCGAGCCCAACAGCACCGGCTCGTGCTGGGGCTGCGGCGACACCAACCGCGACTGGCGGCTGGCGGCCGAGCGGGCGGGCAACGCGATCCTCTCGGTGCAGCCCAACTGGCTCATCTTCGTCGAGGGCGTGAGCTGCCCGAGCGGCGGCAACGCCAACGCCTGGGACAACATCCCCGACGAGCCCTGCGGCTGGTGGGGCGGCAACCTGTCCAAGGCCAGGGACTTCCCCGTGCGGCTCAACGTGGCCAACCGGCTGGTCTACTCCCCGCACGAGTACGCGACCTCGGTCTTCCACCAGACGTGGTTCGACGACCCGTCCTACCCGGCGAACATGCCCGCCATCTGGGACCGGTCCTGGGGCTACCTGTACAAGGAGAACATCGCCCCGATCATGATGGGTGAGTTCGGCACCACGCTGGCCAGCAACGTCGACCGGATCTGGCTCCAGGAGCTGATGAAGTACACCGGCACCGGGGTGAACGGCATGTCGTTCACCTACTGGTCGTGGAACCCCAACTCCGGGGACACCGGCGGCATCCTCAGGGACGACTGGGCCACCGTGGACCAGGCCAAGCAGAGCATCCTCCAGCCGTACCTGATCCCGCCCGTCGGCGGCGGCACCCAGAGCCCGACCCCGACCCCCACACGCACGCCGACCCCCACACCGACCCCCACTCCCACTCCCACGCCGACCCCGACCCCCACGCCGACTCCCACCCCCACCCCGACACCAACCCCCAGCCCGACACCGACTCCCACGCCGACCCCCAGCCCCACGTCGACCATCGGACGGTGCCAGACCATCTACCGGGTCACCAACCCCTGGCAGGGCGGCTTCCAGGCCGAACTGGCGGTGCGCAACACGGGCGTCAACGCGTGGAACAACTGGACGGTGACCTGGACCATGCCCTCCGGCGTGACCCTCGTCAGCGGCTGGAACGCCGTGGTCGCGCAGAGCGGGACCACCTGGACCGCGAAGGCCCCGAGCTACGCCCCGACCCTCGCCCCGGGCCAGACGGTCTCGGTGGGCTTCACCGCCAACGGGTCTTCCAGCCCCGCTCCGGCCGCGTTCTACTGCACCTGACGGAGCCCTCCGGCGCGGGATGATCGTCCGTCCCGCGCCGATGATCGGCGCGCGAGCCCGGCGGGGCCGCGCGCCGATCACCAGGGATGTCCGATAGCTGAAAGTTTCAAGTCGATTCCACGCAGTCGTGTAAGGCGAGTGTAAGAACGGGCAGGCTGGCGATCCGCGAGCCCTTCACCCCGCGAAATCTGCCTGACACGTCATTGACATCTTTGTCGCGCTCACCAGAATTTCCATGTGGGAGCGCTCCCATTCACCCTCAACCACTCCGCCCGGTACGAGACCGACGCTTCGCACACCATCCGTACCATCCGTCGTCATTTATTCCTTTGGAGTACGTTCAGGATGTCTTCAACATCGTTAGGAGCGGGAGCGCTCCCACGGTCACGCGCGAAGAGGCGCGGCGTGTGGGTGGCGTTGGTCAGCCTGGCGGCCGGCCTCTTCACCATCTTGGCCTCGGCACCAGCCCACGCAGCAGTGACCTGCGACGTCACCTACTCGGCGAACAGTTGGAACAACGGTTTCACCGCGTCCCTCTCGGTCAAGAACACCGGTGACGCCTGGACCAGCTGGACGCTGAGGTTCACGTTCCCCAACTCCGGCCAGCGGGTCACCCAGGGCTGGAGCGCCAACTGGACCCAAAGCGGCCAGAACGTGACCGCGACCAGCATGCCGTGGAACGGCAACCTCGCCAGCGGCCAGTCGACCAGCATCGGCTTCAACGGCGCGCACACCGGCACGAACAACAACCCGACCTCGTTCTCGGTCAACGGTGTGACGTGTGGAGCCGCCAACCCGACGAACCAGCCGCCGACGGCGACCATCACCTCGCCGACCTCCGGCCAGACCTTCACGGCGCCCGCGACGGTGAACATCGCCGCGACCGCCGCCGACTCCGACGGCACGGTCAGCCGGGTCGAGTTCTACAACGGGACCACCCTGCTCGGCAGTGACACCTCCTCGCCGTACACCTTCAGCTGGACGAACGTCGCGGCGGGCAGCTACTCGCTGACAGCGGTGGCGTACGACAACGGCAGTCCAGCCTTGAGCGGCACCTCGTCACCCATCGGCATAACAGTCAGCGGCACACAGACCTCGACGATCGTGGCGAGCGCGTCCACCCTGCTCGTCCCCGAGGGCAGCAACGCGAGCTACACGATCCGCCTGTCGCGCCAGCCCACCGCCAGCGTCACGGTGACCACCACCAAGGCCTCCGGCGGTGACGCCGACCTGACCATCAGCGCGGGCGCCACCCGGACCTTCACCACGGCCAACTGGAACACGCCGCAGACCGTCACCATCGCGGCGGCCGAGGACACCGACAGCACCGCCGGCTCGGCCACGTTCACGTCGGCCGCGAGCGGCTGGACCAGCGCCTCCGTGGTCGCGACCGAAGCCGACAACGAAGGCGGCGGCGGCGACAACGTCTACATCCAGCGCTTCACCACGCTGTACAACAAGATCAAGGACCCGGCCAACGGGTACTTCTCCCCGCAGGGCGTCCCCTACCACTCGGTGGAGACCCTGATGGTCGAGGCCCCGGACCACGGTCACGAGACCACCTCCGAGGCGTTCAGTTACTTCCTGTGGCTGGAGGCCGTGTACGGCCAGGTCACCGGCACGTGGACGAGGTTCAACGACGCCTGGGCGCTGATGGAGAGGTACATCATCCCCCCCGCGGCCGACCAGCCGACGAACTCGTTCTACAACCCCGCCTCCCCGGCCACCTACGCCGGTGAGTGGAACGCCATCAACCAGTACCCGTCGCAACTGCAGAGCGGCGTCTCGGTCGGTCAGGACCCGATCGGCAACGAGTTGCAGACCGCGTACGGCACCCGTGACATCTACGGCATGCACTGGCTGATCGACGTCGACAACACCTACGGCTTCGGCCGCTGCGGCGACGGCACCACCAAGCCCGCCTACATCAACACCTACCAGCGTGGCCCGGAGGAGTCGGTCTTCGAGACGATCCCGCAGCCGTCCTGCGACAACTTCGCGTTCGGCGGCCCGAACGGCTACCTGGACCTGTTCACCGGCGACGCCTCCTACGCCCGCCAGTGGAAGTACACCAACGCCCCGGACGCCGACGCGCGCGCCGTCCAGGTCGCGTACTGGGCCAACGTCTGGGCCACCGCCCAGGGCCGCCAGTCCCAGATCACGGCGACGCTGACCAAGGCCGCCAAGATGGGTGACTACCTCCGCTACGCGATGTACGACAAGTACTTCAAGGCGCAGGGCTGCACCAGCACCTCCTGTGCGGCGGGCTCGGGCAAGAACTCCTCGGCGTACCTGCTGTCCTGGTACTACGCCTGGGGTGGCGCGCTCGACTCCTCCGCCGGCTGGGCCTGGCGCATCGGCTCCAGCCACAACCACCAGGGCTACCAGAACCCGCTGGCCGCCTACGCGCTGTCCAACGTGACCGAGCTCCGGCCGCGCGGCGCGACCGCCGTCACGGACTGGTCCACCAGCCTGACCCGGCAGCTCGAGTTCTACCGCTGGCTGCAGTCCTCCGAAGGTGCCATCGCGGGTGGCGCGACCAACAGCTGGGAGGGCCACTACGCGGCCCCGCCGGCCGGTACGCCGACCTTCTACGGCATGGCCTACGACTGGCAGCCCGTCTACCACGACCCGCCGTCCAACCAGTGGTTCGGCTTCCAGGCGTGGTCGATGGAGCGCGTGGCGGCGTACTACAACGCCACGGGCAACGCCACCGCCAAGGGGATCCTCGACAAGTGGGTCGCGTGGGCGATGGCCAACACCACCGTCAACACCGCCAACAACACCTACTCGATCCCGTCGACACTGCGGTGGACCGGCGCCCCGGCGACCTGGAACCCCTCCAGCCCGGCCGCCAACACCAACCTGCACGTCAGCGTCGTCGACTTCACCACCGACGTGGGTGTCGCCGGTTCCTACGCCAAGGTCCTGATGTACTACGCGGCCCGTGCCAACAACACGGCGGCGCGGGACATGGCCAAGGCCATCCTGGACGGCGTGTGGGCGAACTCCGACACCAAGGGTGTCTCGGTTCCGGAGACCAAGGCCGACTACAACCGTCTCGACGACCCGATCTACGTCCCGCCCGGCTGGACCGGCGAGATGCCGAACGGCGACGTGATCAACAGCAGCTCGACCTTCATCTCCATCCGCTCCTGGTACCGGAACGACCCGGACTGGCCCGAGGTCCAGGCCTACCTGAACGGCACCGGCCCGGTCCCGTCGTTCAACTACCACCGCTTCTGGGCGCAGGTCGACGTCGCCGTCGCCCTCGCCGAGTACGGCCGTCTGTTCCCCTGATCGGCAGGCCAGGGTGCGGCGGTGCCTGACACACCGCCGTACCTCCTGCGGGGCGGCACGCGCTGACGCCTGACACGTTCTCCGCGGACCGCCATGGCGGGGTGCGGTGGGCCTGACCCCCACCGCACCCCGCTCGCCCCACCCGGCACCACCCCGTGCCCGTTCCACCGGTTCCCAGCAGGCAGCAAGTTCGAGAGGCCATCGATGTCCCTCAGGCGCGCGCTCACCGGCCTGGCGATCCTCGCCGCGTCGGTCACGATCTTCCCGGTACTCGGCCCGGCCTCCGCGGCCCCCGCCTACAACTACGCCGAGGCGCTCCAGAAGTCGCTGTTCTTCTACGAGGCGCAACGCGCGGGCGACCTGCCCGCGAGCAACCGCGTCGCGTGGCGCGGCGACTCGGCGCTGACCGACGGCAGCGGCGCCGGCCTCGATCTCTCCGGCGGGTGGTACGACGCCGGCGACCACGTCAAGTTCGGGCTTCCGATGGCGGCCAGCGCCACCATGCTCGCCTGGGGCGCCGTCGAGTACCGCGACGCGTACCAGAGCTCGGGACAGCTGTCCTACCTCCTGGACAACCTGAAGTGGGTCAACGACTACTTCATCAAGGCCCACCCCTCGGCGAACGTGCTGTACGGCCAGGTGGGCAACGGCGGCACCGACCACGCGTGGTGGGGTCCCGCCGAGGTCATGACGATGAACCGCCCGGCGTACCGCATCGACGCCTCCTGCGGCGGGTCGGACCTGGCGGGCGAGACCGCGGCGGCGATGGCCGCCTCCTCCATGGTGTTCCGCCCCACCAACCCGTCGTACGCCGACACGCTGGTCAGCCACGCCCGCCAGCTGTACAACTTCGCCGACACGGTGCGGAAGGTCTACAGCGACTGCATCACCGACGCCGCCGGGTACTACCGCTCCTACAGCGGCTACAACGACGAGCTGGTCTGGGCGGCCGCCTGGCTGCACCGGGCCACCGGTGAGGCTTCCTATCTGACCAAGGCCGAGCAGTACTACGACAACCTCAGCAACGAGCCGCAGAGCACCATCAAGTCGTACAAGTGGACGATCGCCTGGGACGACAAGTCCTACGGCGCCTACGTGCTGCTGGCCAAGCTCACCGGCAAGCAGCGGTACGTCGACGACGCCAACCGCTGGCTGGACTTCTGGACGGTCGGGGTGAACGGCAACCGGGTGAACTACTCCCCGGGCGGCCAGGCCGTGCTGGACCAGTGGGGCTCGCTGCGGTACGCCGCCAACACCGCCTTCGTGGCGCTCGTCTACAGCGACTGGCTGACCGACGCCACCCGCAAGGCCCGGTACCACGACTTCGGCGTGCGGCAGATCAACTACGCGCTGGGCGACAACCCGCGCCGGGCCTCCTACGTGGTCGGCTTCGGCGCCAACCCGCCGAAGAGCCCGCACCACCGCACGGCGCACGGCTCGTGGTCCAACAGCATCAACGAGCCCGTCGCCACCCGGCACATCCTGTACGGCGCGCTGGTCGGCGGGCCCACGTCGGCGAACGACGCCTACACCGACAGCCGCAACGACTACGTGATGAACGAGGTCGCCACCGACTACAACGCGGGGTTCACCAGCGCGCTGGCCCGGCTGTACCGCGAGTACGGCGGCACCACGCTGACGAACTTCCCGGTGGCGGAGACCCCCGACGGGCCGGAGATCTACGTGCAGGCCTCGGTCAACTCCGCGAGCACCGGGTACACCGAGATCAAGGCGCTGATCTACAACCACTCGGCGTGGCCGGCGCGTGCGCTGACCGACGGGTCCCTGCGCTACTACTTCACGCTGGACGGCAACACGACGCCGTCCCAGATCACGCTGGCCTCGGCGTACACGCAGTGCAAGGCGCCGACCGGGCCGACGCAGTTCTCCGGCAAGGTCTACTACATCACCATCGACTGCTCCGGCACGTCGATCGCCCCGGCCGGTCAGTCGGAGTCCCGGCGTGAGATGCAGTTCCGCATCGCGAGCTCCTCCGGGTCGTGGGACCCGACCAACGACTGGTCGTACTCGGGAGTGGCGACGACGCCGGGGGCGACACCGGTCACCGTGCAGAACATCGTGGTGTACTCCGGCACCAACCGGATCTACGGCACCCCGCCCGGCGCCGACCCCAGCCCGACTCCCACCCCGACCCCGACCCCGACGCCGACTCCCACGCCGACGCCGACCCCGACTCCTACCCCCACACCGACTCCCACCCCCACCCCTACCCCCACACCGACTCCCACGCCGACCCCGACCCCGACGCCCACGCCCACCGCGGGCCGGGCCTGCGTGGCGACGTACACCATCACCAGTTCCTGGTCGGGTGGGTTCCAGGCCAACATCGCCGTGCGTAACAGCGGCAACACGGCGCTGAGCGGCTGGTCCGTGGCGTGGACGTTCCCGGGCGGGCAGACGATCAGCCAGATGTGGAACGCCACGTACACCCAGTCCGGGGCCTCCGTGGTGGTGCGGCCCGTCAGCTGGAACGCCCCCATCGGGGTCGGCCAGACGGCCACCTCCGTCGGCTTCATCGGATCCGGCTCGAGCGGCCTGCCCACCACGGTGAGCTGCACGCCCGCCTGATCCCCATAGACGTGGTCTCATGCCCTGGGAGCGCGAGACCACAGCCCGGCCGGGCCTCATCAGCCCGGCCGGGCACCCCCAGGGGGTACGGCCCGCAGCCGGGCCGTACCCCCGCGCCATCGAGGAAGGGAATCGATGAACGCATTACGGCACCCACGTCCCCTGCTGGCCGCCTTGAGGATTCCGCTGGTCGTGGTGCTGGCGTTCGCGATGCTCGGCGTCGTGGAGCAACCACAGGCGGCCAAGGCCGTGGGCTCGGGGCGCGCCGCGCTCGCGCTTCCGTACCAGGATCCGAGCCTGCCGGTCGCGACCCGCGTGAACGACCTGCTGTCCCGGATGACGGTGGACGACAAGGTCGGCCAGATGGTCCAGGCCGAGCGCGGGGCGATCAGCCCGATCTCCGACGTCGCGACGTACCGCATCGGCTCGATCCTGTCCGGCGGCGGATCGGTCCCGTCGCCCAACAACGCCGCGGGCTGGGCCGACATGTACGACAACTTCCAGCGGCAGGCGACCTCCACGCCGCTGGCCATCCCGATGATCTACGGGGTGGACGCCGTGCACGGCCACAACAACCTCCAGGGCGCCACGATGTTCCCGCACAACATCGGGCTCGGCGCCACCCGCGACCCCGACCTGGCGCAGCGGGTCGGCCGGGCCGTCGCCGAAGAGGTCACCGGCAGCGGGATCGACTGGACGTTCGCGCCCTGCGTCTGCGTGGCCAGGGACGACCGGTGGGGACGCACCTACGAGTCGTTCAGCGAGAACCCGCAGCTCACCAGCCAGATGTCGAGCATCGTCACCGGTTTCCAGGGCTCCACGCTCGGCGGGGCGGCCTCGGTGCTGGCCACCGCCAAGCACTACGTCGGCGACGGCGGCACCACCGGCGGCCGGGACCAGGGTGACACCCAGATCAGCGAGGCCGAGCTGCGCGCCACCCACCTGCCGCCGTTCCGGGCCGCCATCGAGCGCGGCGTGGGCTCGGTGATGGTGTCGTTCAGCAGCTGGAACGGCCAGCGGCTGCACGGCCACCGCTTCCTCATCACCGACGTGCTGAAGACCGAGCTCGGCTTCAGCGGCTTCGTGGTGACCGACTGGGCGGCCATCGACCAGCTCGACGGCCAGCCCGGGTTCACCGCCGACGAGATCAGGACGTCGTTCAACGCCGGCGTCGACATGGCGATGGTGCCGACCGGCTACCGGCAGTTCATCACCCTGCTGAAGCAGGAGGTGCAGGCCGGACGGATCAGCGCCGCCCGCGTCGACGACGCCAACCGCCGCATCCTCACCAAGAAGTTCCAGCTCGGGCTGTTCGAGCGCCCGATGGCGGACCGCTCGTACGCCTCCACGATCGGCAGCACCGCGCACCGCGACCTGGCCAGGGAGGCCGTGCGCAAGTCCCAGGTGCTGCTGAAGAACAGCGGCAATATCCTGCCGCTGGCCAAGAACGGCGGCAAGATCTTCGTGGCCGGCAAGAACGCCGACGACATCGGCAACCAGAGCGGCGGCTGGACGATCTCCTGGCAGGGCTCCTCGGGGAACATCACCACCGGGACCACGATCCTGCAGGGCATCAGGCAGAAGGTGGGCTCGGGCACGACCGTCACCTACAACCGGGACGGCACCGGCATCGACTCCACCTACCGGGCCGCCATCGCGGTCGTCGGCGAGACGCCGTACGCCGAGGGCGAGGGCGACCGCACGTCGCTGACCCTGGACACCACGGACCTCAACACGCTGTCGCGGCTGCGGGCCGCGGGCGTGCCGGTGATCGTGGTGCTGGTGTCGGGACGGCCGATGGACATCTCGGCGCGGCTCGGCGAGTGGAACGCCCTGCTGGCCTCCTGGCTGCCCGGCACCGAGGGCGGCGGCGTGGCCGACGTGCTGTTCGGCGACTACGCGCCGACCGGGAAGCTGCCGATGACGTGGATGCAGAACATCGGGCAGCAGCCCATCAACGGCGGCGACGGCAAGCCGGCGGCGTTCGAGTACGGCTTCGGCCTGACCTACGGCACCCCCACCCCGACACCCACCCCGACGCCGACACCCACCCCGACACCCACTCCCACCC
>NZ_JBHSRF010000110.1:0-24378 GCF_042658925.1 Sphaerisporangium aureirubrum | reverse complement strand
GTGATGGCGGGTGGGGGGGTGGTGGCGTTTTCTGGGACGTTTCCGGCTACGGCGTTTGCGTTGCGGGGGTTTGATCCTTACTTCGTGGCGATCGGGAGGGGGGTGGTGGCGGCGTTCGCGGCGGTTGTGTGTCTGGTGGTCGCGCGGGTGCCGCTGGTGCCGCCGCGGGGGCGGCTGGGGTCGTATGTCGTGACGTCGGTCTGTGTGGTGTTCGGGTTTCCCTTGCTCAGCGCGCTGGCGCTGGACGCCGGTGCGAGCGTGTCGCACAGCGCCGTGGTGGTCGGGCTGCTGCCCCTGGCCACGGCGGTCTGCGCCGTCCTGCGTGCCGGTGAGCGGCCCCGGCGGCTGTTCTGGCTGTCGTGCGGCGCCGGAGCGGTGGCGGTCACCCTCTTCACCCTCAGCCGAGGTGGCGGGAGCCTCGCGGTGGCCGACCTGCTGCTGGTGGGGGCCCTGCTGTCCGCCGCGGTCGGCTACACCGAGGGCGCGCGGCTGGCCAAGGACACGCCGGGCCTCCAGGTGATCTCGTATGCCTTGGTCGTCGCCTTGCCGGTGACGGTTCCGGTGACGGTGTTGCTGCTGGTCACGGGGCAGCATGTCACCGCGCCGGCCCTCGGCGGGTTCCTCTACGTCGGCCTGGTGTCCATGTTCCTGGGGTTCATCCCGTGGTACGCGGGCCTGGCCCGCGGCGGCATCGCCCGCGCCGGTCAGACCCAGCTGCTCCAGCCCCCGCTCACCCTCGTCTGGGCGTGGCTGCTGCTGTCCGAAGCCCTGGAGCTCGTCACCCTCGGCGCCGCGCTGGCCGTCCTGCTCTGCGTGGCCGCCACCCAGCGCGCTCGCTCCTGATGCCCCGTCAGGCGCCCAGGGGGACGCTGTAGACGAGGCGGAAGCGGTCGCCGGGGACGATCAGGTCGCTGGTCTCGACGGGGCGGTCGGCGGACCAGTGGGTGCGCTCCACGTGGAGGACGTGGACCCCGGTGGGGAGGTCGAGCAGGTCGCTCTCGGTGGGCTGGGGGACGCGGGTGTGGACGCTCTCGCGGATGTCGGTGACCTTGACCCCGGCCGCGGAGAGGCGCGCCACGAGGCTCTTGCGGCCGTTGGTGCCCTCTTCGGGGGCGGGGTGGGGGCGGGTGGTCAGGTCGGCGGGCTCGTAGGAGGTGGCGAGCTGCATGGGCTTGCCGTCGGTGCGGAAGACGTAGCGGGTGCGGATGACGGGGGAGGACTCGGGGAGGGCGAGGCGGCGGGCGATCTCGCGGGGGGCCCTGACCTGGTCGCTGCGCCAGTCCCAGGTGGCGCGCTGGCCGGCCGCCTGCATGTCGGCGGCGAAGGGGACGTCGTGGTCGATGTGGCGGCAGCGCTGCAGGGGGTAGAGCACGGACTTCTCGCGGACGTAGTGCCCGGAGCCGACCTTCCCGACGATCAGGCCTTCGGCGGCCAGCACGCGCAGCGCGTGGCGGGCAGCGGTCTCGCCGACGCGGAAACGCTGGGTGAGCTGTGCGCGGGAGGGGATCGGCGCGCCAGGTGGAAGGGTGCCGTCGACTATCTGGCCCCGCAGTTCTTCGACGACACGTAGATACACCGGGTCGTTGCCAGTCATCCGTCCATCCCTGGGGAGTGCTCGAGATCGTTTACCTATCTTGCCGTAATCATTGGACAACTGGGAGTAATGACCGAAACTTGGAGTCCCAACTTTACCAAACGCGATTCTGTGGAAACAGTAGGTGACGGACCGTGGGACCGGTCCAGGGCGAAGGTGCCGCTTAAGTGCGGCGATGCATGAGCCCAGCTCATGAAGCCCGCGCCGCCCGTGTCCCAGGTGGCCCGGTTACCCCCCGGAGTCATCCCGCGTGCCGAGGGATCCGAAAATTCTCCGTAGAACCGTGTAACACACCCGTAAGCCGCTCCGATTGTTCGGATAGAGGCCGCCGATGTGTGTACCCCCGAGCACATATCGGCGGCCTCTATCCATGTCCGGAGGCGCCGGCGGCCCGGGATGCCCCGGGATCGGCCCGCCCGGTATGGTAAACCGGGGTGGCGGGGTCCACCGTTTCCCGGGATCCGGGTACCGTTCGGTCTATGGCATCGCCACTCGCAACCTCCGGCGCGCCCTTCGGCCGCATGCTGACCGCCATGGTCACCCCCTTCACCGCCGACCGCGCCCTGGACGTCGACCGCGTCCAGCGGCTGGCCGCCTACCTCGTCGACGAGCAGAAGAACGACGGCCTGGTGGTCAGCGGCACGACCGGGGAATCCCCCACGACGTCCGATGCCGAGAAAGACCTGCTGCTGCGCGCGGTGCTCGAAGCGGTCGGCGACCGCGCCACGGTGGTGGCCGGAGTGGGCACCAACGACACGGCCCATTCGATCGAGCTGGCCAGGGCCGCCGAGCAGGCGGGAGCCCACGGGCTGCTCCTGGTGACGCCGTACTACAGCAAGCCCCCCCAAGAAGGCCTGTACCATCACTTCACGTCGGTAGCCGATTCCACCGGCCTGCCGGCGATGTTGTACGACATCCCGGGCCGCACGGGCACCAAGATCGACGTCGGGACGCTGATCCGCCTGGCCCTGCACCCGCGCATCGCGGCGGTGAAGGACGCCAAGGGGGACTTCTTCGCCTCGTCCCAGGTGATGCTCGCCAGCGACCTGGCGTTCTACTCGGGTGACGACGCGCTGAACCTGCCCTGGCTCTCGGTGGGCGCCGTAGGTTTCGTCAGCGTGGTGGGCCACGTGGTCGGCGCGCAGCTGGCCGACATGATCGGCCGCCACCGGGCCGGGGACGTGCGCGGCGCGCTGGAACTGCACCGGCGACTGCTGCCCGTGGTGGCGGGGATCATGACCCGCACCCAGGGCGCGATCATGGTCAAGGCCGCGCTGGACCTCATAGGGCAGCAGGGCGGCCCCCTGCGCCTGCCCCTGGTGGAGGCCACCGAGCAGGAGTTCGCCGTCCTGCGGGCCGACCTGGTCGCCGGTGGCGTGAAGCTGACCGACTGAGCCGTCGACGGAGACGGCGGAGGTCCGGCCCCCACCGGATCCCCGTCCCGTCCGGCGTGGTCGTAGAGATGTAGCAATGATGGGGAATGTCGGAATGATGCCGCGCGCTGGGCGCGGCGAGGAGGAACGGATAGTTTGCGAAAGAGATACCGCGAAATAGGCTCGCGCCGCGCGAGACGGCCCGGCGAGGGAGCCGTCCCCGCGCACCGGGCCGGTGGACACGGGGGTACAGCATGAGCCATCCGCATCCCGAGCTCGGACCGCCTCCGCCGCTGCCCGACCACGGCCTGCGCATCGTCGCGCTCGGCGGACTCGGCGAGATCGGCCGCAACATGGCGGTCTTCGAGTTCGACGGCAGGCTGCTGATCGTCGACTGCGGCGTGCTGTTCCCCGAGCCGGACCAACCGGGCGTGGACCTGATCCTGCCCGACTTCAGTTACATCCGTGATCGGCTCGACGACATCGAGGCGGTCGTGCTGACCCACGCGCACGAGGATCACATCGGCGCGGTTCCCTACCTGCTGCGCGAGCGCGCCGACATCCCCCTGGTGGGATCAAGGCTGACGCTCGGCCTGATCGAGAGCAAGCTGACCGAGCACCGCATCCAGCCGGTCAAGGTCGAGGTCGTCGAAGGGGAACGGCGGCGCTTCGGGCCGTTCGAGTGCGAGTTCTTCGCCGTCAACCACTCGATCCCGGACGCGCTGGCCGTCGCGCTGCGCACCCCGGCCGGCATCGTCCTGCACACGGGCGACTTCAAGATGGACCAGCTCCCGCTGGACGGCCGCCTGACCGACCTCGGCGGCTTCGCCAGGCTCGGCGCCGAGGGCGTCGACCTGCTGATGTCGGACTCCACCAACTCCGAGGTGCCCGGCTTCGTGCCGAGCGAGCGCACCATCAGCCCGGTGATCGACGAGGTGTTCCGCAGCGCGGACAAGCGCATCATCGTGGCCTGTTTCGCCTCGCACGTCCACCGGGTCCAGCAGATCTTCGACGCCGCCGAGCAGAACGGCCGCAAGGTCGCCCTGATCGGCCGGTCGATGGTCCGCAACATGGGGGTGGCCCGCGAGCTCGGCTACCTCCAGATCCCGGCGGGCCTGCTGGTCGACTCCCGCGAGATCGAGGAGTGGCCGCCGGAGGACGTGGTGCTGATCTGCACCGGTTCGCAGGGCGAGCCCATGGCGGCGCTGTCCCGGATGGCCAACCGCGACCACCCGATCCGGGTGGCCGAGGGCGACACGGTGCTCCTGGCGTCATCGCTGGTGCCAGGGAACGAGACCGCGGTCAACAAGGTCATCAACGGCCTGACCCGGTGGGGGGCCCGCGTGGTGCACAAGGGCAACGCCCTGGTGCACGTCTCGGGGCACGCCGCCGCGGGCGAGCTGCTGTACGTGCTGAACCTCACCAAGCCGTCCAACTTCATGCCGGTGCACGGCGAGTGGCGGCACATGCGCGCGCACGCCAAGCTGGCCGCGCTGACCGGCGTGCCGGACGACCACATCGTGATCGCCGAGGACGGCGTGGTGGTCGACCTGATCGACGGCCGGGCGAGGATCACCGGCGCGGTGCAGTGCGGCTACGTCTACGTGGACGGCTCCTCGGTGGGCGCGGTCACCGACGTCGCGCTGAAGGACCGGCGCATCCTCGGCGACGAGGGGTTCATCTCGGTCGTCGTGGTGGTCGATTCCACCACCGGCAAGGTGACCGGCGGCCCCGAGGTGTACGCCAGGGGCTCGGGCATCGAGATCGAGGCGTTCGACGCCGTGATCCCGCTGATCGAGAAGGCTCTGGAGGACGCGGCGGCCGACGGCGTCGCCGACCTGCAGCAGATGCGCCGGGTGACCCGGCGGATCGTGGGCCGCTGGGTCAACGAGGGCTACCGCCGCCGGCCCATGATTATTCCGGTGGTCGTGGAGGTCTGACGGGCGTAGGTTCCTGGGCGGAACCCCTTTCGCCCTGTGAGGAGCCCACCATGCCCGAAACCGGAGCCGAGCTGCCGGTGACCGCGGACGCCTCCCCGTCCGGCGTCACCGGCACCACGGTCAAGGTCGCCTACACCAAGTACGACGGGTCGCTGCACTGGTACCACGACGCGCTGCTGCTCGGCGAGGACGAGCACGGCGTCTGGACGGGCTGCCCGCCGGGCACCCCGGGGCGCCGGGGCACCGAGGTCTCCCTCGTCTGGGAGCACGCGTTCGTGCTGCTGTTCCCCAGGGACGCGTGGTTCACCGCGAACTTCAACGCCGAGCCGCAGCCGATGGAGATCTACTGCGACATCACGACCGTCCCGCAGTGGAGCGACGGCCGGGTCACCATGGTCGACCTCGACCTCGACGTGCTGCGGCTCCGGGACGGCCGGGTGCTGCTGGACGACGCGGACGAGTTCGCCGAGCACCGGGTCCGCTACGGCTACCCGCCGGACGTGGCCGCCGAGGCCGAGCGGGCGGCCGCCTGGCTGATGGACGCCGTGCGGGAGCGCCGTCCGCCGTTCGACGGCGCCCACGAGCGCTGGCTGGCCGAGGTGAGCTGACGGCCGGGGTGGGCGGCGGGCGGCCCGCCCCGGCCGGAGGGGGACGGCGCAGCCTGCCCGCCCCGGCCAGGGATCAGGGGGTCAGCGCAGCCGGCCCGCGCCCGCCAGCAGGGGAACGGTGAGCGGGACCAGCACGGCCGGGTCCACCCGGGTGTGCAGCGTGGGTGTCCAGCCCACGTCCGCGCTCAGGTCGGGGTCGTGCGCGGCGTTGTGCGCGGCGAGGACGTCCGTCGGCCGCACCCGCCGTCCCTGCGCCACCAGGCTGCCCTCGGCGTGCACGGCGGTGCCGCCCCAGTTGTAGACGATCTCACTGGCGGGCACGGCGGCCCCCAGCCTGAGGAAGTTGTTCTCGGCGTAGATCTTGGACTGCACGCCGACGCCGAGGCTGTAGACGTACCCGGCGCCGTCCGGGATCTCGTAGTGGTTGTTGTACACGTGCACCTGGCCGAACCTCACCCGCGGCGCCCGCTGCAGCACGGTGTCGAACACGTTGTGGTGCACGGTCACGTTGAGCTTGCCGGTGTCGGTGGCCGGGTTGTTGGTGGAGCCGATCAGCATGGTCTTGTCGTGGTCGGCGAACCGGTTCCACGACACCGTCGCGAGGTCCGCGCCGCTCGTGATGTCGAGCTGCCCGTCGTGCACCTGGTAGGGCCGCCCGAAGTACAGCGGCTGGGACGAGTCGGGGTTGGCGCCGTCGTCGAAGGTGTTGTGGTCGGCCCACACGTGGGTGGACCCGGTGACCGAGACGTTGTCGTACAGCGAGTTCCAGTTGCCGTCCGCGCCGTCGGTGGGGTCCCACTGCGGGAAGCAGTCGTAGGCGTCCTGGAAGTGGATGTTCCGGACGATGACGTTGTCGGCCTTGTCGACGTGCAGGTTGAAGCCCTTCAGCACCGCGCGCCCGAGGCCCACGATGGTGGTGTTGGAGCCCACCTTGGGCTTGATCCTGGCGGTCTGCCGGGCGGCGGAGGCCGCGCGGGCGTCCTCCAGCGGCCCGGACGGCTCGCTGTCGCGGCCCCAGACCGCCGGGTCGTACGCCGCGAGGTACCCGGCGAGGGTGTAGCCGTTCACGGCGTAGGCGTCGCAGGTGAGCTTCTGGCCGTCGTCGCCGGTGTTGGCGTCGACGGTGCCCTTCACGTAGATGATCTTCGGGGTGGCGTCCGCGCCGTTGAGGGCGGCGATCAGCCCGGCCCGCGTGGTGACGGTGTACACGTGCGCGGCGTCGGCCGCGGCGCCGCCGGTGGTGCCGGTGCCCGCGGAGGCCCAGCCGTCGCCGGGCGGCAGGGTCTGCCGCCCGAGGGGGACGCCGTGCGCCGCCGCGGGCCCGGCCGGGACGACGGTCATCGTGGCCGCGCACAGCGCCGCCGCCGCGAGGACGGCGGCCCGGCGTGAGGGTGTTCTCATGGGGGGTGTACCTCCTGGGTCAGGGGGAGCCCCCGCCCGGGGGGGACGAGGGCTTCCAGGGGGTCAGAGCTCCTCGACGAGCTGCAGCGCCTGCTCGATCAGCTCGCCGAGCCGTTTGACGTGCTCGGGGGCGGGCTCGCACAGCGGGGCGCGCACCGGCCCCGCGTCCAGCCCGCGCAGCCGCACCCCGGTCTTGACCAGCGACACGGCGTAGCCGGTGCCCTGGCGGCGCAGTTCCACGAACGGCCGGTAGAACTCGTCGATCAGCCGCGCGGCCGTGGTGTCGTCGCCGTCGACGAGGGCCCGGTGGAACCGGGTGGCGAGGGCGGGCAGGAAGCAGTAGACCGCCGAGGAGTAGAGCGTGACGCCGAGGCCCCGGTAGGCGAGCGCGGACATCTCGGCGGTGGGCAGCCCGTTGAAGTACTCGAGCTCGACGGAGGCCGAGCGCACCGCGCTGATGATCCGCTGCATCAGGTCCAGGTCGCCGTACCCGTCCTTGAGGCCGACGATGCCGGGGTGCCTGGCCAGCGCCACGACGGTCTCCGGCTCGAAGACCGCGTTGTCGCGCTGGTAGAGGATCACCGGCAGCGAGGTGCCGTCGGCGAGGTTCTCGTAGTGTCGCCGCAGGCCCTCCTGCTCGGCGTGCACCAGGTACGGCGGCAGCGCCAGCAGCCCGTCGGCGCCCGCGCGCTCGGCGGCGGCGGCGAACGACAGGGCCAGGGACGTGCCGTATCCGGTACCCGCGATCACCGGCACCCGTCCCGCCGTCTCCTCGACGGCCGCCGTCACGCAGGCGGCGTAGTCGTCCAGGCCGAGCGCCGGGAACTCGCCCGTCCCGCAACAGGCGAACACCCCGGCACAGCCCGCCGCCACCCCCTCGCGGACGTGTTCGCGGAAGGCGTCCAGGTTGAGCCGCTCCCGGGGGTCGCAGGGAGTGACGGGGAAGAAGAGCGGCCCGCCGGCCTTGTCCGCCAGCACTGTCATGCGATCCTTTCCAGTGTCCATATTCGAGAACCCTATTCATGTATATGAACACAGGGAACGTAAGGCGGCCAACCCCCAGCGGTCAAGAGAGCGGCGGAAACCCGGTCGACCAGGATTCGAAATGTTTTGGTTACCTGGCGAAGGCTTGACAGCCGACCGGCCGCGTTCCTACGTTGACGGCGCGTCCACATGCGTGAACGTCGTTCAAGAATGTGTGTGCCTATCGAACGGAGCGCGAGGTGGCTTTGGCGAGTAGACGCCCCCGGGCGCTGCGCTGGGCTCCGTACCTGCTGATCTCCCCGACCGTGCTGCTGATCGCGATCTTCCTCGTGTACCCCATCGGCAGCGTCCTGTACTACAGCTTGCAGCACTACAACCTGACCAGGCCATGGTCGGACGGCTTCGCGGGCCTGGACAACTTCCGGCAGATGCTGCTGGAGGACCCGCTGTTCTGGGCCAGCCTGGGCTTCACCGCCAAGTGGGTCGTCGTGGAGATCGGCCTGCAGTTGGTGTTCGGGATGGCGCTGGCACTGATCGTCAATGAAACATTCATCGGCCGCGGCCTGGCCCGGTCGCTGGTGTTCTCGCCCTGGGCGGTGTCCGGGGTGCTCACCACCGGCATCTGGATCCTGCTCTACAACCCCACCACCGGCATCATCCGTTACCTCGGCGCGCCGGAGGCCGCGGTGCTCGGCAACCCCGACACCGTGTTCGGCGCTCTCGTGATCACCGAGCTGTGGCGCGGCGTGCCGTTCTTCGCGATCCTGCTGCTCGCCGGCCTGCAGGGCATCCCCGGGGAGCTGTACGAGGCCGCCGCGGTGGACGGCGCGGGACGGACGCGGCGGTTCGTGCACGTCACGCTGCCCCACCTGCGCGACGCGATCGTGCTGGCCACGCTGCTGCGCGCGGTCTGGGAGTTCAACAACGTCGACCTGATCTACACGCTCACCGGCGGCGGGCCCGCCCAGGTGACCACCACGCTGCCGCTGTACGTGGCGCAGCGGGCCATCGACTCCAAGGACTTCGGGTACGGCTCGGCGCTGACCACGGCCGGGTTCGTGATCCTGCTGTTCTTCTCGCTGCTGTACCTGCGGCTGAGCCGCCTCGGCGCGGACCACAAGGCATGAGGGGAGGTTCCATGGCGACCGAGGTCGTCCCGCGGCACGCGGCGCCGGCCCCGCCGGGCACGCCGCC
The DNA here is from genome assembly GCF_042658925.1 of Sphaerisporangium aureirubrum. Lineage (NCBI taxonomy): Bacteria > Bacillati > Actinomycetota > Actinomycetes > Streptosporangiales > Streptosporangiaceae > Sphaerisporangium > Sphaerisporangium aureirubrum. The sequence goes on along the minus strand of NZ_JBHSRF010000110.1, from coordinate 15,284 downwards.
CGGCGCCGCGCCCGGCCCGCGTCACCGCGACCCCGGGCGGGTGCTGCGGCTGTACGTCCCGCTCGGGCTCTACCTGGTGTTCACGCTGGTCCCCTTCTACTGGATGATCGTCTTCGCGCTGCGGCCCGCCGGGTCCACCTCCCCGGTGCCGTGGCCGATCACGTTCGACCACTTCGCCACGGTGTGGAATGACATCGGGTACGCGGTGTTCTTCAAGAACAGCGTGATCGTCGGGGTGCTGGCGCTGCTCTTCACCACCGTGATCGCGCTGATGGGCGGGTACGCCCTGGCGCGGTTCCGGTTCCGCGGGCGCGGGCTGTTCATGGTCGTCCTGCTGTGCACGCAGTTCATCCCGGGCGCCATGATGCTCATCCCGCTGTTCACGATCTTCCGCGAGCTCAAGCTCATCAACTCGCTGTGGAGCCTGGTCGTCGCGGACACGGTGTTCAACCTGCCACTGTCGATCATCCTGATGAGCGGCTTCGTCAGCGCGGTCCCCTTCCAGGTGGAGGAGGCCGCCATGGTGGACGGCTGCTCGCGCCTGCGGGCGTTCTTCGCGGTCGTGCTGCCGCAGCTGCGGCCCGGCCTGATCGCGGTGGGATCGTTCGCCTTCATCCACACCTGGAACAACTTCCTGTTCGCGCTGATGTTCATCAGCCGGCAGGACAACTTCACCATCCCCGTCGGCCTGAGCTACACGATCGGGGAGTACAGCGCCGACTTCGGGGCTCTCGCGGCGGGCGGCGTGGTCGCCGCCCTGCCCGTCGTGTGCGTGTTCGCAGTGATTCAGCGCTACCTGGTGCACGGCATAAGCGCCGGTGCCGTGAAGGGATAGCACCCCCCGACTGGAGGACACCGAACCATGAGAAGCATCGCAAAGGCCGCCGTGGCCACCCTCGCCGTCCTCGCCCTGTCCGCGGCCGCGACGGCCTGCGGATCCGACTCGGGGGAACCAGGCTCCAGCGCCGCCCCCACGACCATCACCTTCTGGGACAACAACGGCGGCGTGCGCACGCCGATCTACCAGGAGCTGATCAAGCGGTTCGAGAAGGCCAACCCCACCATCAAGGTGGAGTACGTCGGCATCCCGATCGCCTCGGTGCAGCAGAAGTACGACACCGCCATCGCGGGCGGCGAGACGCCCGACGTCGGCGGCGTCACCACCAGCTACCTGGCGAGCCTGACCGGGCAGCAGGCCCTGGAGCCCGCCGACCAGTGGCTCTCCTCCAGCCCCGCCGGAGGCGCACTGCTGGAGAGCATGCTCACGTCGGTGAAGCAGACCACGCCGGACGGCAAGGCGTACATGGTGCCGGCCACCTCCAACCTCGACGTCGTGTGGTACCAGAAGGACAAGCTGTCCGCGGCGGGCGTCGAGGCGCCGAAGACCTGGGACGACTTCTTCGCCGCGGTGCCCAAGCTGACCAAGGCTCCCGACCAGTACGGCTGGACCATCCGCGGCGGCGCCGGGTCGATCTTCCAGCTGCTCGCCGAGGCGTACGCCTACTCCGGCGTCACCGAGTTCTTCGACGCGTCCGGCAAGAGCACGGTCAACGACCCGAAGAACGTCGAGTTGGTCGGCAAGATCGCCGAGCTGTTCAAGAAGGACACCCCCGAGGCGGACGTCACCAACGACTTCCCGAAGATGGTGGCGCAGTTCACCAGCGGCAAGGTCGCGATGATGCACCACAACCTCGGCTCCTACAACGACCACGTCAAGGCGTTCGGCGCCGACAAGGTGGACGCCTTCCCGCTGCCGGTGGGCGCGTCGGGCAAGCGCACCATCGTCGCCAACCCGGTGGACGGCTTCGCGGTGTTCAAGAACAGCGAGCACAAGGATGCCGCCTGGAAGTTCGTCGAGTTCCTGGTCTCCAAGGAGAGCAACAGCTACTGGAACCAGCAGACCGGCCAGATCCCGGCCAACAAGGACGCCCAGGGCGACGCGTGGCTGGACGAGCGGCCGTACCTGAAGAACGCCGTGCAGGTGCTCTCCGACCCGGCCACCGCGGTCGTCTCGCCGCCGTACTACCTGCCGCAGTTCTCCGCGATCACCAAGGCCGACACCGAGCCGCTGTTCCAGAAGGTGCTGCTGAAGTCGATGACCCCCAAGGAGTTCCTCGACACCATGGCGCAGAAGCTCACCGAGGCCCAGGCGGAGTGGAAGAAGGCCAACCCGAACTGACCGGCCGCGGGCGGGACCGGCGTGCCGCGGCCCCGCCCCGCCGGGGCCGGCGTCCCCCGCCTGACCGCGGACGCCGGCTCCGGGCGCCGGAGATCCCGCGCAGACCTATCGAAGGGAGCGTCATGGCCGTCATCGAGCGCGTCACCGTCACGGTGTTCACCACCGTCATCCGATCGGTGGTGGACGGGCACGGGCACCGGCACCCCGGGCCGCCCCGCGAGGTGCGGGAGGCACTGCTGGAGATCACCGACAGCGACGGCGCCACCGGGCGCTGCCTCGGCCCGCCCGAGACGCTGCGGGAAAGCATGATCAACGCCCATGTGCGCCCCGTGCTGACCGGCCAGGACGCCCTGGACCGGGAGCGCCTGTGGCACGCCCTGGCCCGCCGCCAGCGCGGCGCGCACGGGCACCTGACCGACCGCCTGCTCAGCGTGGCCGACCAGGCGCTGTGGGACCTCATGGGACGCAAGCTCGGCCTGCCGGTGTGGCGGCTGCTCGGCGGGGCCCGCTCCGCCGTCCCCGCCTACGCCAGCACCATGTGCGGCGACGACATCCCCGGCGGGCTGGCGACGCCGTCCGACTACGCCGACTTCTGCAAGGACCTGGTCTCCCGGGGCTACCGCGGCATCAAGCTGCACACCTGGATGCCGCCGATGCCGCACGGCGTCGCGCTGGACATCAAGGCGTGCGCGGCCGTGCGGGACGCGGTCGGCTGGGACGTGGCGCTGATGCTGGACAGCAACCACTGGTACAGCCGCACCGAGGCGCTGCGCCTCGGCCGCGCGCTGGACGAGCTGGGGTTCGCGTGGTACGAGGAGCCGATGGAAGAGGCGTCGGTGCAGTCGTACAAATGGCTGGCCGACCAGATCGCTACGCCGGTGCTCGGGCCGGAGACCTCCTGGGGCAAGCACATGGCGCGGGCCGAGTGGGTGGCGGCGGGCGCGTGCGACATCCTGCGGGTCGGGGTCGTCGGGTCCGGCGGCATCATCCCGGCGATCAAGGCGGTGCACACCGCCGAGTCGTTCGGCATGGGCTGCGAGATCCACGGCAACGGCTCCGGGGCGCTGGCCGTGATCGGGGCCACCCTGTGCGGCGAGTGGTACGAGCGCGGACTGCTGCACCCGCATTCGGACTACGACACGCCGCCGCCGCACCTGCGTTCCATCGTCGATCCCATCGACGAGTCGGGCAACGTGGCGCTGCCGTCCGGGCCAGGGCTGGGTGACGATCTTGACGAGGACTACGTCAGCACCCATACGGTGGCCACATGGTGAAAAGTGTGCTTGTGACCGGGGCGGCGGGGCGAATCGGTACCTGTCTGACCGAAGGGCTTCCCGACCACGGTCACACTTTGCGGCTGCTGGACCGAGATCCCATCGACCATCCGAGCTTCGAGACCTTCCGGGGCGACGTCACCGACCCGGAGGTGCTGGAGCGCGCGATGACAGGCGTGGACGCCGTCGTCCACCTGGCGGGTGTCGCGGCCACCAGCGCCCCCTGGGAACAGGTGCTGCCCGCCAACATCGAGGGCACCTATCAGGTGTTCGAGGCCGCCCGCCGCGCCGGCGTGGAGCGGGTGATCTACGCGAGCAGCAACCACGCGGCCGGATTCACCCGGCGGCAGGAGAGTGTGCCCGCCGACACCCCGGTGGCCCCCGACTCGCTGTACGGCGTGTCCAAGGCCTACGGTGAGGCGCTCGGCCGTTTCTACGCCGACCGGTACGGCCTGCGCGTGGCGGCGCTGCGTATCGGGTCGTTCAGGTCGCGCCCGACGGTGCCCCGCGCGCTGTCGACCTGGCTCAGCCCGGGGGACATGGTGCGGCTGACCCACGCCTGCCTGACCGCGCCGGACCTGACGTACGCGATCGTGTGGGGAGTGTCGGCGAATACGCGAAACTGGTGGGACCACACCGCGGGCCGGGCCCTCGGCTACGAGCCGCAGGACGACGCCGAGGTGTACGCGGCCGAGTTGGAGGAGCTGGACCCCGGCGACCCCGAATACGCCTGGGTGGGCGGGCGCGTCGTGGAGGCCTGACGGGCCAGAATGGAGGACGAGGTGCGGCAGGGAGAAGCGGATATGACCGAGCAGGGATCAACCGTGCCGCATGTGAAGTCCGCCGTGCGGACCGTCGAGCTGCTCGACTTCTTCGCGCAGTACCCTGGGCTGCACAGCCTCTCCGACCTGCAGGGCAAGCTGGGCTACCCCAAGAGCAGCCTGCACGCCCTGCTGCGCACGCTGGTCGGTCTCGGCTGGATCGAGACCGACGTCACCGGAACGCTCTACCGCATCGGCATGCGCGCCCTGCTGGTGGGCGCGACCTACATCGACGGCGACCCGGTCGTGCAGATCGCCAGGGACGCCCTCGACTGGCTGGCCGAGGTGACGGGGGAGACCGTCCACCTCGCCCGGCTGGACCACTTCGACGTCGTCTACCTCGCCACCCGGGCCTCGCGGCACTACCTGCGGCCGTTCACCCGGGTGGGGCGCCGCCTGCCGGCCTCCACCACCTCGCTCGGCAAGGCGATCCTCGCCACCCGCGACGACACCGAGGTGAGCCGCCTGCTGCCCGCCGAGCTGCCGAGGCTGACCAAGAACACCATCGTGGACCAGGGCCAGCTCATCGCGGACCTGCGGCGGGTGCGCAAGCGGGGCTACGCCGTGGACCGCGAGGAGAACACCGAGGGCCTGCGCTGCTTCGGCGCGGCCCTGGACATCGCCTACCCGCCCCGGGACGCGCTGAGCGTCTCGGTGCCGGTGCCCCGGCTGACGGCGGGCCGGGACAAGGAGATCGCGTCCTGCCTGCTGGAGGCCCGCGACCGCATCGAGGTGGCCGCCCGCGGGGTCCGCCGCACGTACTGACCGCCGCCCCGGTCGCCTCGGCGTCCCCGCACGTCCTAAGATCGTTCTATACCGTGATACTTCGTTTCATGTAACGGAATTGGAGGCATGGTGGAGGTACGGCACGCGACCGCCCCCGACCAGGTGCCCGGCATGACGACCGACCGGCTCCGGGCCCGTTTCCTGGCCGAGGGCCTCTTCACCTCTGGCGAGATCCGCCTCGTGTACTCCCACGAGGACCGCATCGTCATCGGCGGCGCCTCCCCCGGGGACACCCCTCTGGAGCTTCCCTGCCCCGATCCGCTGCGCGCCGGGTACTTCCTGGAGCGGCGCGAGCTCGGCGTGGTCAACGTCGGCGCCCCCGGCACCGTCACCGTCGACGGCACCCCGTACGACCTGGCCCCCAAGGAGTGCCTGTACGCCGCCCGGGGCTCCCGCTCGGTCACCTTCTCGGGCGGGCCGTTCTACCTGGTCTCCACCCCCGCGCACGGCGACCACCCCACCGTCAAGGCCGGCCTGGAGGACGCCGAGCCCGTCCACCTGGGCGCCCAGGAGGGCTCCAACGAGCGCACGATCTACAAGTACATCCACGCCAAGGGCATCCAGAGCTCCCAGCTGGTCCTCGGCGTGACGGTCCTCGCCTCCGGCAGCATGTGGAACACCATGCCCTGCCACACCCACGAACGCCGCACCGAGGTCTACTTCTACTTCGACCTCCCCGAGGACCAGCGCGTCGTCCACTTGATGGGCGAGCCGGACGAGACCCGCAACCTGATCGTCGCCAACAACCAGGCCGTGATCTCCCCCTGCTGGTCCGTCCACTGCGGCTTCGCCACCCGCAACTACTCCTTCGTCTGGGCCATGGGCGGCGAGAACCAGGCCTACGAAGACATGGAACAGGTCCCGATCGGCCAGATGCGATGACCCGCCCCGCCGAGCCCGCACCCGCCGGGACGCCGTCCCCGGAAGGCGCGGGCTCCCCGCTCGCCGCGATGTTCTCCCTTGCGGGCCGCACCGCCCTGGTCACCGGCAGCCGCACCGGCATCGGCCGCGCCGTCGCGGCCGGCCTGGCCCAGGCGGGAGCCGACATCGTCCTGCACGGCCACCACGACGACCTGGACGAGGTCGAGGCAGACATCCGCGAGGTGGGCCGCCGGTCCTGGCGCTGGATCCACGACCTCTCCGACACGGGCCGTCTCCCCGAGGCCGTCGCCTCCCTCCTCGCCCGGCACCGGATCGACATCCTGATCAACAACGCCGGCACGATCCGCCGGGCCCCGGCCGTGACCCACCCCTACAGCGACTGGCAGGACGTCCTCAAGGTCAACCTGGACGCCGTCTTCCTCCTCACCCAGGCCGTGGCGGCCCCCATGCTGTCCCGAGGCGCCGGCAAGATCGTCATGATCGCCTCGATGCTCTCCTTCCAGGGAGGCATCAACGTCCCCGGCTACACAGCCTCGAAACACGCCATAGCCGGCCTGACCCGAGCGCTCGCCTGCGAATGGGCTCCCCACAACGTCCAGGTCAACGCCATAGCCCCCGGCTACATCGCCACCAGCAACACCGAGGCCCTCCGCCGGGACCCCACCCGCGAACCCGCCATCCGCTCAAGAATCCCCGCCACCCGCTGGGGCACCCCCGAGGACCTGGCGGGCGCCGCGGTCTTCCTCTCCTCCTCGGCCGCCGCCTACGTCAACGGCCACATCCTCGCCGTGGACGGCGGCTGGCTGGCCCGCTGAAACGGTGACGTGCTAGGGCGAATGCTCGATGCTGATCACGACGTTTCCTGTCTTCTGGCCGGTCTCGACGTAGCGGTACGCCTCGACGATCTCGTCCAGGGTGTAGGTCCTGTCGATCACCGGTCTGAAGGCCCCCGACTCGATCAGCTCCTTGAAGTGCCGGGCCATCGCGGCGTCGTTCCGGGCGAAGGGGAACCGGACCCTCCTGCCGCGGAACAGCGGGGTGACGAGGGCCAGGAAGGGGTTCTGGGCCAGAGGTCCGAGGTCCGAGGAGACGTAGACGCCGCGGGGTCTCAGCAGTCGCCTGCACCGGCCGAACGAGGTCTTGCCGACGGCGTCGATGACCGCGTCGTAGCGCCGCCCGTCCTTCGTGAAGTCCTCGGTCCTGTAGTCGATGACATCGGTGGCTCCCAGGCTCTTCGCCAGGTCCACGTTCTCGGTGCCGCAGACCGCGGTGACCGTGACGCCGAGATCTCTCAGAAGCTGGAGTGCCGCCGTGCCGATGGCGCCGGTCGCGCCGTACACGAGGACACGCTGCCCGGCACGTGCCCTCGTCCCTTCGACGAGGGAGAGCGCGTAGTGGGAGCCCTCGGTGCTCGGCGCGGCCTCCTCGTAAGTCAGCCCCTCCGGGATGAGGGCGACGGCCCCGGCCTCCCGGACCACGACGTACTCGGCGTGCGCGCCGAGCGTGGCGTCGTCGTACCCGAACACCCGGTCGCCGGCCTTGAAGGACGACACGCCGTCGCCCACGGCCTCGACCTCACCGGCGAACTCGTTCCCGAGGATCGTCAGTCTCGGCCTGGAGAAGCCCGCGACCAGCCGGACGACGAAGGGTTTCGCGCCCCGCAACCCGCAGTCGGTCCGGTTGACCGTCGTCGCGTGCACCTTGACCAGCAACTCGCCGGCCCCGGCCCCGGGCTTGTCCGCATCCACCACGCGAACCACTTCCGGGCCGCCGTACCTGCTGCGGATCGCCGCCTTCATGACCGGATTGTAGATCAGCGCCCGGCTCGGTGGTTCGTTCCGATCAGCGGGTGAGGGCCACCTGAGGGGCGCCGAGGGCCAGGGAGACGTCTCTGGCGGTGGCCACGACACTGGGGGCCAGTTGTTCCAGGGCGGTGCGGTCCATGTCCATCGCCAGGGTGGAGATGGAGATGGCGCCGAGGACGGCGCCGGTGTGGTCGAAGACGGCGGCGCCGACGCAGCGGACGCCTGGTTCGTTCTCCTCGTCGTCGAGGGCGTGGCCCTGGGCCCGGACGTCGGCGAGGTGAGCCAGCAGCGCGTCCACGGTGGTGCGGGTGGCGGGGGTCAGGGCGGGGAGGCCGGTGCGGGAGCAGATGGCGCGGACCTCGGTGTCGGAGAGCTGGGCGAGGATGGCCTTGCCGATGGCGGTGCTGTGGAGGCGCAGGCTCATGCCGACCCGGGAGGGCATCTGGTACGGGCGGCGGCCTTCCAGCTTGGCCACGTAGACGGCCTCGTCGCCGCCGCGGATGCCGAAGTGGGTGGTGTAGCCGGTGCTCTCGTGCAGGGCCCGCAGGGCGGCGTCGGCCTGGCGGGCGGGGTCGAACCTGCTCATCACCTTGCCGGCGAGGGTGAGGATGCGGGGGCCGGGCTCGTAGCCGCCCGCGCCGTCCGGCCTGGCGAAGCCCCAGTCGACGAGCGACTGGAGGATGCGGTGGACGGTCGACTTGGAGACGCCGGTCGCCGCGGCGATGTCGGTCACCCTGTGGTGCTCGGCGATCGCCTCCAGCACCGCCAGGGCCTTGTCGATGGAGCTGCCTTCCCTGACCACCCCCTGAGCCTACTAACAGCGGCCCCCTTCCTGACCGCACGATCAGGCGTCACCTGTTCATGTCCGTTTTTGACAGCAAACGACCGGTCCTCTACTTTTTAGTAGACCGGTCGTCTAGAGATCGCCGGATTCATCTCCTCACCTTGAGAAGGAAGTGGTCACCATGGGCACAGGGCAGAAGGTCGCCGTCGTCACCGGAGCGTCCCAGGGCATCGGCGCGGGCCTGGTCGACGCCTTCCGCAAGCTCGGGTACGGCGTCGTCGCGACGTCCCGCTCGATCGAGCCCGCCGCGGACGCGGACGTCGTGACCGTGCGCGGCGACATCGCGGACGCGGACACGGCCGACCGCGTGGTCGCGGCGGCGCTGAGCCGGTTCGGCCGCATCGACACCCTGGTCAACAACGCCGGCGTCTTCATCGCGAAGCCGTTCACGGACTACACCGACGAGGACTTCGCCACGGTGGTCGGCGTCAACCTCGCGGGGTACTTCCACCTCACCCGGCGCGCGCTGCGCACCATGACCGAGCGGGGGAGCGGTCACATCGTCAACGTCACCACCAGCTTCGTCGACCACCCCAATTCCGGCGTGCCGTCCGTGCTGGCCTCGCTGACCAAGGGCGGGCTGGCCGCCGCCACGAAGTCACTGGCCATCGAGTACGCGGCGACGGGCGTGCGGGCCAACGCCGTCTCGCCGGGGATCATCAAGACCCCGATGCACGCCGTGGAGTACCACGAGACGTTCGCCGGCCTGCACCCGGTCGGGCGGATGGGCGAGATCGGGGACATCGTCGACGCCGTGCTGTACCTGGAGTCGGCCCCGTTCGTGACCGGCGAGATCCTGCACGTCGACGGCGGCCAGAGCGCCGGCCACTGAACACCCCACGCGCCCTCGGCGGCGCTCACCCGCCCCCGCGTGAGTCCGCCGCGGCGCCGTGAAGACGGCTCAGCTGCAGGTCGAGCACCGCGACGGCCTCGGCGCGGCCGATCTCGCCCAGCATGCGCGCGTCGGCGAGTGATCCCGCCACGCCGAGCAGGACGCGCGCCTCCGCCTCGGCGCCGGTGGCCGGGCCGCGGGCCTCGGTGAGCAGGCGGGCGACGGTGGCGGTCGCGACGGCCGAGCCCTCCCGGTAGAGCCGGCGCAGCGTGGGGTCCGCCGCGGTGGAGGCGAGGAACGCGTGGCCCGCGAGGATCTGCTCGGCGCCGAGATCCACCAGGGCCAGAAGGATCTGGCGCAGCACCGCCTCCGGAGGGTCGCCCGGCCGTACGGCCGCCGCGACGGCGCTCTCGATGTCATGCCGCTGCGTGGCCGCGGCCAGCCGCAGCAGGGCCTCCTTGGTGGGGAAGTAGTGCTGCACCAGGCCCTTGGAGATCGCGGCCTCCGCCGCCACCCGGCCGATGGTCACCGACGCCAGGCCCTCGCGCACGCACAGCCTGAGGGCCGCCCTGGCGATCTCCTCGCGGCGGGAGTCGTGGTCCACGCGTTTCGGCATCGTCCCTCTCCGGCCGGTTTTTACGATACGAACGTATAGTAAACGCCATGGACACCATCGCGCCGAACATCGGCCCGGCCTTCAAGGCGCGGAAGCTCGGCCACTTCCGGGACGCCGCCGGCTACGAGCGGTACCGGCGGGCCTACGACCGCGCCATGGCGGCCCTGCCCGCGCCGGGCGCCACGCTGGACGTGCCGACCGGCTTCGGCACCGTCCGCGCCTACCGGTTCGGGCCGGAGGAGGGGGTGCCGCTGGTGCTGCTCCCGGGCCGTACGGCCGCCGCGCCCATGTGGGAGGCCAACCTGGCCGGTCTGGCGCGGAGCCGCCCGGTGTACGCGCTGGACCTCGTCGGCGAGCCGGGCCTGTCCGTGCAGACCCGCCCGCTGACCTCCGCCGAGGACCAGGCGGCCTGGCTGGCGTCGCTGATCGACGGCCTGCCCGAGGAGGAGTTCCACGTGCTGGGCCTGTCGATCGGCGGCTGGGCCGCGGTCAACCTCGCGGTGCGCCGCCCGGCCGGGGTCCGCTCGCTGGTCCTGCTCGAACCGGGGGCCACCTTCGGGCCCATCACCTGGAAGGTCGTCGTCGTCTCGCTGGGGTCGGTGCTCCCCATGCCCGGGGCCCTGCGGCGGCAACTGCTGGGCTGGATCTCCGGCGGCGCCGACACCTCCGAGGACGACCCCGTGGCCGCGCTCATCGCGTCCGGCATGCGCGACTTCGCCCCCAGCCTGCCCCTGCCCGAATATCCGGCGGACGGGCAGATCGCCGGGATCGACGTCCCCGTGCTGGTGGTCATCGCCGGCCGCAGCATCATCCACGATCCCGGCAAGGCCGCGGCACGGGCACGCCGCCTCCTGCGGCACGGCACCGTCGAGCTCTGGCCGGAGGCGTCGCACGCCGTCAACGGCGAGTTCCCCGAACGTATCGAAGCCACCGTGGACGCCTTCCTGGCCAAGGTCGAGGCGACCTGACGGCGGCCCGGGGCGCCTCGTCTCACTGATCGGGGACCGTCGCGAGCAGGCGGTCGATCTCGTGGGGGGTGGCCACGCGGCCGGTGCCGCCCTGGCCCTCCAGGCTGATGGCCGCCGCGGCGGCCCCCGCGCGCACGGCGTCGGGCAGGCGCCGCCCGGCGGCCAGGCGGGCCGCGAGCACGCCGGAGAAGGCGTCGCCGGCGCCGGTCTGGTCGACGACGACGGCGGGCGGGATCGCGGGGATCTCCTCCATGTGGCCGGTGGCGTCGGCGAGCAGGACCCCGTCGGCCCCCTTGGTGACGGCGACGGCGCGGACGCCGAGGCGCAGGCAGGCGCGGGCCGCCTCCTCGGGCTCGGCGGTGACGAGCAGCGGCAGGCTGTCGCCGGGGCAGGAGGGGGTCACCACGTCCACGTGCGGCGCGAGGTCGGACAGGAACCTGGCGGCCGCGAACGGCGTGGTGAGCCGCGCACGGAAGTTCGGGTCGTACACCACCGAGCCCCCGGCCGCGCCCACGGCCACGGCGGAGTACCGGACCGCCTGCGCGCACGACGGCGACAGCGCGGCGGTGATCCCGCTGACCACCAGCACCGACGCCCGCGCCAGCGGCACGCGGGCCATGTCGGCGGGCCCCATGCGCGAGGCGGCGCTGCCCGCGCGCAGGTAGGCGAAGGCGCGCTCGCCGCTGGGGTCGGCGCCGACGGCGTACGCGCCGGTGGATCCCGGGCCGCGCGTCATCCACGTGGTGTCGACGCCGTGCCGCCGGGCGAAGGCGATCAGCCGCTCGCCGAACTCGTCGTCCCCCACGAGCGTCACCAGGGCGGCGTGCGCGCCGGCGGCGGCGGCCGCGACGGCCACGTTGAGGGCGTCGCCGGAGAACGACAGGCGAAAGGTGTCCGCCTCGGTCAGGGGCACGGATGCCGAGAACTCGACCAGTGGCTCGCCGATCACCGCCACGTCCACGCCTGATCTCCTTCTTGGTTCATGTAGTGGAATTTGATTTTATGTGATGCAACATATTGAGACCGGAGGACACCATGCCGAACATCACCGTGGAACTGCTGTCCGGGCGGACCATGGACCAGCGCCGCGAGTTCGTGGCGGCGGTCACCGAGGCCGCCGTGGACATCCTGAAGGCGCGCAGGGAGGCCGTACGCATCGTCTTCTGGGAGATCGAGAAGTCGGATGTCGCCAACGGCGGCACCCTGGAGTCGGACAAGTAGGCAGACAAGCACAAGCGTAAGGGCGGGGCGGGAGGGCACCCTTCTCCCGCCCCGCACGTTCGTCACGCCACGGCGGCGGTGGCCCGGTCGTCGGGGGCGTCGCTGTTCAGCGAGTCGACCAGCTCGTCGCGGTCGGGGCGGTTCTCCGGCTTGAGCAGCCCGATGACGACGTACAGGATCAGGGACGTCACCAGCGGGGCGGCGACCACCAGCGTCTGGTTGGTGGACGCGATCACCCACTTGATCACCGCCCACACGCCGAGGCCCGCCGCCCAGGAGACGATGGCCGCGGTGGGGCCGCTGCGCCTGAACCACGGCAGCAGGCCCAGCATCAGCGGGATCGAGATCGGCCCCATGGTGGCCGCCACCACGTCCACCACGATCTTCAGCACCACGCCCTGCCCCTGGGTGCTGATCGCGATGGCCATGCTGGTCGCCACGAACACGAACGTGGTGATCCGGGCCAGCCGCAGCGCCCCCTCACGCGACATTTCGCGCACCCGCTTGACGAAGACCGGCAGCATGTCGCGGGTGATGACCGCGGAGATCACGTTGGCGTCGGAGGACACCATCGCCATCGTGTGCGAGAAGAACCCGGCGAGCACCAGGCCGATGAGGCCCGTCGGCAGCAGTTCCTGCGCCAGCCGCACGTAGGACTGGTCGGAGTCGGCGAGTCCCGGCACGATCAGCGGCGCGGCGAACATCGGGATGAAGAGGATCAGCGGCCAGACCAGCCACAGGCCGCTGGACAGCAGCGCGGCCCGCTTCGCCTGCGAGCCGGAGGGCGCGCCCATGTACCGCTGGGCGAGGTTCCACATGCCGCCGTTGTACTCGAACGTCTTGATCAGCAGGAACGCGAAGAAATACGTGGTGGTGTACGGCCCGGTGAGCGGGTCGCCGTGGCCCTCGGGCAGCCGGTCCCACATCGTCCACAGGGCCGACACCCCGCCGAGGTGCCCGAGCACCGCCGCGAACATCACCACGCCGGCCACGGCCTGGATCACGAACTGCCCGAAGTCGGTGAGCACGTCGGCCCACAGCCCGCCGACCGTCACGTAGATCACGGTGACCGCGCCGGTCAGCGCGATGCCGTACTGGATGGGGATGCCCGTGAAGCCCTTGAGCAGCACCGAGATGGCGACCCACTTGGCGGCGATGTCCACCACCTTCAGCAGCGCGCCGCTGTACGCCATGACCTGCTGGGTGGGCAGGTTGTACCGCCGGGTGAGGTATTCGAGCGGCGAGACGACGCCGTGCTTGGACCGCAGCCGGTTCCAGCGCGCGGCGAACAGGAAGGCCCCGATGCCGACGCCGATGCCGATCGTCATCGCCCACCAGACGTACACGGTCAGCCCGTAGTCGTAGGCGACGGCGGCGAAGGCGACGAACATGACCGCGCTGTAGCCCGACATGTGATGGGAGATCCCCGACAGCCACCAGGGGATCCTGCCGCCTGCCGTGAAGTAGTCGATCACGCTCTTGATGCGGTTCTTGGACCACACCCCGATGAGGACCATGACCACGAAGTAGGCGCCCAGCACGGACCAGTCGAGTGCGGACATCACTCCTCCTTCCAACATCTCGTTGGATGGAGATTCCATTACACGGAACGCGATGTCAATACATAGAACAGCCTGAGATCCGGCGCGCCTCCTCATGCCTGGGATGCCACATGCGTACCCTCGGTACCATGGCCACCCGTACGTCGAAATCCACCCAAAAAGGGTCGGCGAAGCGGTCCGCGCCGTCGCGTACGTCCCCCGCCAAACGCCCGGCCCCGAAGGCCGCGCGGTCCACGGGCGCGCGATCCGGCGGCCGTGCCCCGTCCCGTTCCCAGGCGAACACCCAGCCCGATCCGATCGGCTGGGTGTTCCTCGCGATCGGCAAGCTTTTCGTCGGCGTGTGGCTGCTGTTCGCCAACGGCATCGGCACCGCCGCCCGCGCGTTCGGCAAGCAGGCCCGTGAGCTGGACCCGGCTCACCGCCGCGACGGCCTCGGCCTCGCCGTGCTCGCCGGCGCCATCGTGCTGGCCGCGATGACCTGGCGCACCGGCCAGGGCACGGTCGCGACCGTGGTGGCCGCGGTGCTGCGCGGGGTGCTCGGCTCGCTGGCCTGGTCGGTGCCCGTCCTGCTCGCGCTGATCGCCTGGCGCCTGCTGCGCCACCCCGACCAGAACGCCGACACCGGCCGCATGATCATCGGCTGGACCGCCCTGCTGGCCGGCGTGCTCGGCATCGTGCACGTCGCGCACGCCACGCCGTACCCCTCGGGACCCGGGGCGAGCGACGGCATGGACAAGGTCTCGGCCGCCGGCGGCATGATCGGGTTCATCGTGTCCGCGCCGCCGTCCAGCGTGCTGCCCGCCTTCATCACCGTCCCGCTGCTGATGCTGCTGTCCGGCTTCGGCGTCCTGGTGATCACCGCCACCCCCGTGCACCGGGTGCCCGAGCGGCTCTCCGAGATCCACCACATGCTGTTCCAGAAGCGCCCGGCCACCGACGCCGCCCAGCCCGCCAAACGGACGCGCAAGCCGCGCACCGGGCCCGCCAAGGACGCCGGGGGCCCCGAGGTCGGCGAGCACGTCAAGCCGTACGACACGCCCCTGGTCGAGGAGGGCGTGGGCCGGCGGGGCGACCACTCGCCGGAGATCGTGCCCGGCCTGGTGGACGAGGAGCCGCCCGAGGCGGTGGACCAGCGCCCCGCCGAGCCGCCCCGCCCCACCCCGGCGCCGCGCAAGGTCGAGCAGCTGGTGCTGTCCTCGCAGGAGGGCCCCTACGTCCTGCCCGACGTGGGCACGCTGCGGTCCGGCACGCCGCCCAAGCCGCAGACCAAGGCGAACACCACGGTGGTCAACGCGCTGAGCAGCGTGCTGGAGCAGTTCGCCATCGACGCCCACGTGATCGGCTTCACCCGCGGCCCCACAGTCACCCGGTACGAGATCGAGCTCGGCCCCGCGGTGAAGGTGGAGAAGGTCACCGCGCTCACCAAGAACATCGCGTACGCGGTCAAGTCCGCCGACGTCCGCATCCTGTCCCCGATCCCCGGCAAGTCGGCCA
>NZ_JBHSRF010000109.1:0-24438 GCF_042658925.1 Sphaerisporangium aureirubrum | reverse complement strand
GGGGCGGGAGTGGCGGGCGGGGGCGGGGATCGGGGGGTTTGCCTGGGGAGGGGCGCAGGGTGGCGGTGGTGGGAGGGGTGGGGAGAGGGGGAAGGGGGGAGTTGAGGAGGGGGGTGGATGATCACTGAAAGTGATCCTTCCGGTCGGTCGCAGGCTGACATTCGGGCCGGTAGCGACTAGCGTTCGAGCATGGCACCCGTTCGGGTCCGTGGTTGCGCCGGGCCGATCCCCAGCAGGGGACCGGGCCGGCTAGCCGATGCCAGCCGCAGGCGAAACGGCCCACGTAAGGCGACTCTTCGTCGACCGATCACGGTGCGGCTTAGAGGTAAGTCCTGCCTTCCCGAAGGATCAGATATCCCTCGCCAGAAGAGAAGGGCAGTAGTGGCACAGGCCGCGAACCCCTCAGCAGGCGGATGTGGGGTCGAAGACCAGGTCGGCCGGACGGGTGCCACTCCTCGCAGTCGAGACGAAGGGGGGCCTTTGAGTGGACATCATCGTCAAGGGACGGCACACCAGTGTGAGTGACCGGTTCCGCGATCATGTGACGACGAAGCTGGCCAGAATCGAGCGACTGGACAACAAGCTCATCCGAGTGGACGTGGAGGTGTCCAAGCAAGCGAACGTGCGCGCGCAGGACGAACGCGAGCGGGTCGAGCTGACGATCCATTCCAAGGGACCGGCCATCAGGGCCGAGGCCTCGGCCGACGATCGTTTCGCCGCGCTGGACATCGCGCTCGGCAAGCTGGAGGGTCGCCTCCGGCGGATCGCCGACCGGCGCAAGGTCCACCATGGCAACCATTGCCCCCCATCGGTCGCCGAACTGACCTCCGCCCTTGGCGACAGCTACACGCCGTTGCCCGAGCCGTTGCCCGCCGAGACGGCCCAGAGATACGAGCCGGACGAGGAACCCTCCGGTTCCGCTCCGATCGTGCCGATCGAGATGGACGGCGACGGGCCCCTCGTCGTCCGGGAGAAGCATCACAAGGCCGACCCCATGACCATCGACCAGGCGCTACTCGAGATGGAACTCGTCGGACACGACTTCTACTTGTTCCGTGACAAGGAATGCGGCCTTCCCAGCGTCGTGTACCGACGTGTCGGCTACGCGTACGGCGTCCTACGGCTCGAGGAACAGTAACCTCCGCGTTCGAAGATCCTCTCGACCATCCCCGCGCTTGGGAAAGCCGTGTAATGATGGCGGTTCCGACGGCGCGGGAGCATCGCGCGGTAAGGGACCGATCCCCCCGGCGCGACGGGCTCCCCACGAGGAGGAGGCGTGACGCAGACCGACGAAACGGCCGGCCGTTCCGGGCGTGACGAGCCGATCCGCGTGCTGATCGTGGACGATCACGCGCTGATCCGGCGGAGCCTGGATCTCGCGCTGGCCGCGGAGCCGGACATGGAAGTGGTCGGTGAGGCGAGCGACGGCCGGGAGGCGGTCGAGTTGGCCGACCGCCTCCTGCCGGATGTCGTGCTGATGGACGTGCGGATGCCGCGGCAGAGCGGCATCGAGGCCACCCGGGCCATCAAGGCCTCGGTGCCGAGTTCGCGGATCATCATGCTGACCGTTAGCGACGAGGAGGAGGACCTCTTCGAGGCGATCAAGGCGGGTGCCACCGGCTACCTGCTGAAGGACGTCCAGATCGACGAGGTCCCCGACGCCGTGCGCGGAGTCCACGAGGGCCAGTCGCTGATCAACCCCGCGATGGCGGCCAAGCTGATCAGCGAGTTCGCCAACATGAGCCGCAAGGAGGCCGAACGGCCGCCGCAGCTCCCCGTCCCGCGGTTGACCGACCGTGAGATGGAGGTCCTCCGCCTGGTGGCCAAGGGGATGAACAACCGCGAGATCGCCAAGCAGTTGTTCATCTCCGAGAACACCGTGAAGAACCACGTCCGCAACATCCTGGAGAAGCTCCAGCTCCACTCGCGCATGGAGGCCGTGGTCTACGCGGTGCGCGAGCGTCTCCTGGAGATCACCTGACCGCGGCCTAGAGCCCCGCGTGGCCGCCGTCCCTGAGGGCGGCGGCCAGCGGCGCGGCCAGCTCGGGTGCGGACACCCGCTCCACCCGTATGCCGGAGCAGCCCACCCACGTGGCGGCCTCGCGGAGCGCCTCGGCCATGGCCTCGGCGGCGCGCGGGCCCGCGCCGGGTTCGAAGCCGGCCTGGCGCACGATGAGCGTGGTGCCCTCGCGGGCGGGGTCGATGCGCCCGATCAGCCGGCCGCCGGCGAGCACGGGCATCGTGAAGTAGCCGTGGATCCGCTTGTCCTTGGGGACGTACGCCTCCAGCCGGTGGGTGAAGCCGAACACCCGCTCGGTGCGGCCCCGGTCCCAGACCAGGGAGTCGAACGGCGACAGCGGGGTGGTGCGGTGCCGGCCGCGCGGCGCCACGGCCAGCGCCTCGGGGTCGGCCCAGGCGTTCGCCCGCCCGGCGCCCTTGCCGCGGGCGGCGGGCCATCCGGCCACGGTCACCGGCACCAGGCCGGCGGCGCCGGAGGCCAGCGCCTGGTCGAGCAGCGCGCCGTACGGCCCGCTCACCCGTATGAAGTCCGCGAGG
This sequence comes from Sphaerisporangium aureirubrum, assembly GCF_042658925.1. Taxonomy (NCBI): domain Bacteria; kingdom Bacillati; phylum Actinomycetota; class Actinomycetes; order Streptosporangiales; family Streptosporangiaceae; genus Sphaerisporangium; species Sphaerisporangium aureirubrum. The sequence continues at coordinate 21,882 of NZ_JBHSRF010000109.1, read as the reverse complement.
TCGGCCCGGGTGGCCACGCCGAGCGCGGTGCCCGCGATGCGCGCGAGCCGGGTGACGCACTCCTCGTCGGTCAGGTCCTCGGCCAGCAGCCCGGCGGGCACGACGCGCTCGGCCAGGTCGTACACCCGCCGCCAGCCCACCCGGCGCGTGCAGACGACCTCGCCGATGTCCAGCAGGAACTCCACGGCGATCTTGACGTCCGACCAGTCCCACCAGGGGCCGCCGTTCTTGGCGCCGCCGAGGTCGGTGGTGGTCACCGGGCCCTCGTCCCTGACCTTGTCGAGCACCTTGTCGATGGTGGGCGGGACCTCGTGCCAGCGGTAGCGCCGCTCGCGGAACGCGCGGCGGCGGAAGGAGTACAGCGGCCAGTGCTCGATGGGCAGCACGCACGCCGCGTGGCACCAGTACTCGAAGGCCTGCGCGGGATCGTGCCAGTAGGCCCGCTCGACCTTCGCCCGCCCGACGGCCCCGAGGCGCGCGTAGGCGACCAGCTCGTGCGAGCGGGCGAGCACCGAGATGGTGTCGAGCTGCACGGCGGCCAGGCGGCGCAGCATCGCGGTCACCCCGCCCCGGCGGGAGTCGGCGCCGAGGAAGCCCTGGGCCCGCAGGACGACCCGGCGGGCCTCGTCGGCGGACAGGTCGGTCACGGGGGCGGGGAGACTGGTCGGCATGCCCCGATGCTAGAACCCGTCACCGACAAAACGCTTGCGCCGGTGTCGATCAAGCCCGGCGGGCGGGTCAGTCCTTGGTCCGCTCGAACGGCGAGTGGTGCTCCTGGACGGCGATGGTGCGCGGCGCGTCCTCGATCACGTCGGAGAAGATGTCGAAGATCAGGGCGAGCACCCCGCCGATCGCGGTCACGCCGACGCCGACCCAGAACAGGAACCAGTTGGGGCCGATCGTCAACGCCACGCCGCCGATGGTGAATCCCAGCAGGATCACGGTGACGGCCAGCCACGAGGTGGGCCGCCCCGCGTGGGACTGAACGCCGTGTGACTGTGCCGGTGCGCTGTCGGCCATGCTGACTCCTTGTTCGCGTTCAAACGGCGATGCCGGGCGAAGGCACGCCGGGGCAAAGGTTCGCGCCCCTCACCGTCGCACGATATCCAACGTCCCCGCCGGTCGGCGCGGGCACATACCACCTGGACGCGGCCGGGGCGTGCCCCGAGGTCCGGACAGCGTGATTGACGGTGGCTGTGCGGGGTGGTGAAACCGCCTACCATGGCTACCGGGAACCATGTCTCGTCCTCATTGTCCCGGCCGTCGGGCCGCGGTGCATACCTGCGAGGAGCTTTACTAAAAGTGCCAGCCATTCTCGACAAGATTCTTCGCGCCGGCGAGGGCAAGGTCCTGCGTAAGCTGAAGCGGATCGCCGAGCAGGTCAACTCCATCGAGTCCGACTTCACCAGCCTCACCGACGCCGAGCTGCGCGCGCTGACCGACGAGTTCAAGCAGCGCCACACCGACGGAGAGTCCCTCGACGATCTGCTCCCCGAGGCGTTCGCGGCCGTGCGCGAGGCGGCGCGCCGGGTGCTCGGCCAGCGCCACTTCGACGTCCAGCTGATGGGCGGCGCCGCGCTGCACCTCGGCAACATCGCCGAGATGCGCACCGGTGAGGGCAAGACCCTGACCTGTACGCTCCCCGCGTACCTCAACGCCATCTCCGGCAACGGCGTCCACGTCATCACCGTGAACGACTACCTCGCCAAGCGCGACGCCGACACCATGGGCCGCATCCACCGCTTCCTCGGGCTCGAGGTCGGCGTGATCCTGGCGAACATGCCGCCCGAGGAGCGTCGCAAGCAGTACGCCGCGGACATCACGTACGGCACGAACAACGAGTTCGGCTTCGACTACCTCCGCGACAACATGGCCTGGACGCTGGAGGAGTGCGTACAGCGCGGCCACAACTTCGGCATCGTGGACGAGGTCGACTCGATCCTCATCGACGAGGCCCGCACCCCGCTGATCATCTCCGGCCCCGGCGAGCAGTCCGGCAAGTGGTACCAGGAGTTCGCCAAGATCGTCCCCCGGCTGCGCCGCGGCGTGGAGGCCAAGGAGGGCGAGGAGAGCACCGGCGACTACATCGTCGACGAGAAGAAGCGCACCGTCGGCGTGCTGGAGGCCGGTGTCGAGAAGGTCGAGGACTGGCTCGGCATCGACAACCTCTACAAGCCCGAGCACACCCACCTGGTCGGCTTCCTGAACAACGCCATCAAGGCCAAAGAGCTCTACAAGAAGGACAAGGACTACATCGTCGTCGACGGCGAGGTCCTGATCGTCGACGAGTTCACCGGTCGCGTGCTGCACGGCCGCCGCTACAACGAGGGCATGCACCAGGCCATCGAGGCCAAGGAAGCAGTCAAGATCAAGGACGAGAACCAGACCCTCGCCACGATCACCCTGCAGAACTACTTCCGCCTCTACACCAAGCTCGCCGGCATGACCGGTACGGCCGTCACCGAGGCCAACGAGTTCCACCAGACGTACAAGCTCGGCGTCATCCCCATCCCCACCAACCGGCCGATGATCCGCCGCGACCAGGCGGACGTGGTGTACAAGTCGGAGGACGCCAAGTTCACCGCCTGTGTGGCGGACATCAAGGAGCGCTTCGAGCGTGGCCAGCCGGTCCTGGTGGGCACCACCTCGGTGGAGAAGTCCGAGAAGCTCTCCAAGATGCTCAAGCGTCTCGGCGTGCGCCACGAGGTGCTGAACGCCAAGAACCACGCCCGTGAGGCGACCATCGTCGCCGAGGCCGGCCGCAAGAGCGCCGTGACCGTGGCGACCAACATGGCGGGCCGCGGCACCGACATCATGCTCGGCGGCAACCCCGAGTTCCGCGCGGACGTCGAGCTGCAGCAGCGCGGCCTGTCGCCGTCCGAGACGCCCGACGAGTACGAGAAGGCGTGGCCCGAGGCGCTGGAGAAGGCCAAGGAGGCCGTGCAGGCCGAGCACGACGAGGTCACCGAGCTCGGCGGCCTGTACGTCCTCGGCACCGAGCGCCACGAGTCGCGGCGCATCGACAACCAGCTGCGCGGCCGGTCCGGCCGTCAGGGCGACCCGGGCGAGTCCCGGTTCTACCTGTCGCTGGAGGACGACCTCATGCGGCTGTTCAACTCCGCGCGGGTCGAGATGATCATGACCCGGCTGAACATCCCCGAGGACGTGCCCATCGAGTCGGGCATCGTGTCCAAGGCCATCGCCTCGGCGCAGCACCAGGTCGAGCAGCAGAACTTCGAGATCCGCAAGAACGTCCTCAAGTACGACGAGGTCATGAACCGCCAGCGCAAGGTGATCTACGCCGAGCGCCACCGGGTCATGGAGGGCGCCGACCTGCACGAGCAGGTGCGCGGCTTCGTCGGCGAGGTCGTCGAAGAGTACGTCCGGGCGGCCACCACCGAGGGCTTCGCCGAGGAATGGGACCTGGACAAGCTCTGGAAGGCGTTCCAGCAGCTCTACCCGATCTCGGTCACCGTCGACGACCTCATCGAGAACGAGGCCGGCGGCGAGCGCGAGGCGCTGACCGCGCAGATGATCATCGACCGCGTCAAGGCCGACGCCCTGGAGGCGTACGACCGGCGCGAGCAGGAGCTCGGCGCCGAGGCGATGCGCGACGTGGAGCGGCGGGTCATCCTCTCGGTCATCGACCGCAAGTGGCGCGAGCACCTGTACGAGATGGACTACCTCCAGGAGGGCATCTCGCTGCGGGCCTACGCCCAGCGCGACCCGCTGATCGAGTACCAGCGCGAGGGCTTCGACATGTTCACCGCGATGCTGGAGGGCGTCAAGGAGGAATCGGTCGGGTACCTGTTCAACCTGGAGATCCAGGTGCAGGACAACCCGATCGTCCAGGACGACACTCCGCAGGACGCCACGGTGAGCGAGACCGAGGCCATCATCGCCAAGGCGCTGCGCCGCCCGCAGCGCCCCACCGAGATGATCTACACCGCGCCCGGCGAGAGCGGCGAGGTGGAGCAGACCCGCGTCCGCAGCACCCCCGCCGACCGCGCCGCGTACGGCAACGTGGAGCGCAACGCCCCGTGCCCCTGCGGCTCGGGCAAGAAGTACAAGCGCTGCCACGGCGACCCGAAGAACGCCGGCGTCTGACAGCCGTCGAAACGGGCGCCTCCCGCCGGGAGGCGCCCGTTTTCACGTCCGCGCCGAGCGGACGGGGAGCCGCCCGTCCCGCGCCGGGCTCAGGCCGTCTCGAAGTCGGTGCACAGCCAGTGCCTGCGGCCCCGTTCCAGGCGCAGGGCCAGGACGCGGCTGCGCTCGCCGCAGTGGACGAGCACGCAGAACTCGATGACGCCGTCCCGCGGCCGGGCGACGTGCGGCCGTCCCACCAGGGGCTGCCGCGGGCTGCTGATCATGCGCCCGGCCCGCAGCAGTTCGCCGTACGCCTGCTCGGTGAGGCGCCCGGCGACCACCCCGGCGGGCCGCCTCCCGGCCAGGACCTCGGCCATGGCCTGCGCGAGCCCGCGCAGCACGCGCTCCCCGGGCGTGGCGTCCCCCCGGGCGTAGGGCCCCGTGCGCGCCGGCAGGTGGGCCAGGGCCAGGGCGCCCTGGCCGGCGGGCGGCGCCACCCGGCCGGCGCGGCGGTCGTCGTCGTAGGGCGGGTCGGCGGACGGCGGCGGGCGCAGGCCGGGCACGCAGGCGCGGCAGGGGGGTCGGGACATCGGGTGCTCCGGTGGGTGGGGGGATTCGTGACCCACCATGGAGCGCACGGCCGGGGACGGTGATACCCGGAGCGGCCAACTCGGCGTCAGTCCTTGGTGACGCGGGGCGCGGCGTTCTCGCCGGAGTCGGGGTCGGGCTCGGGCTCCCGGCCCGGCGTGAGGATGTTCAGCCGCCTGATCAGGAAGCTGAACACCGCGTAGTAGACCACCGCGTACACCACGCCGATCAGCATGATCATGCCGAAGCCGTCGGTGTTGGACTTGGTGGCGTTCAGCGCCGCGTCGATGGCGCCCGCCGAGAACGTGAAGCCGAGATGCCCGTCCAGCGCGGCCACCAGCGCCATGGACAGCCCGGTGAGCAGCGCGTGGATCACGAACAGCAGCGGCGCCACGAAGATGAACGCGAACTCGATCGGCTCGGTGATCCCGGTGACGAACGCCACCAGCGCCGCGGAGATCATGATGCCGCCCACGGCCCGGCGCCGGTGCGGCGGCGCGGCCCGCCAGATGGCGACCGCGGCGGCGGGCAGCCCGAACATGATGACCGGGAAGAACCCCGCCATGAACTCCCCGGACCCCTGCGCCCCCTGGAGGTAACAGGTGAGGTCCCCGGCGAACGCCTTGCCGCCGACCGCGCAGTCCGGCACCTGGAACCACACGATCGAGTTGAGGAAGTGGTGCAGTCCGAGCGGGATGAGCAGCCGGTTGGCGACGCCGTAGATCCCCGCGCCCGCCGTCGAGTGCTCGGCCAGCCACCGGCCGAAGACGGTCATCCACTCGCCCACCGGCTGCCACGCCAGCCCGAACAGCACCCCGATGATCAGCGCCGCGAACGCCGTGACGATCGGCACGAACCGCCGCCCGCCGAAGAACGCCAGCCACGTGGGCAGCTTGATCCGGTGGTACCGCTGGTACAGCAGGGCCGCGGTGATGCCGATGACGATGCCGCCGAGCACCCCGGTCGGGTTGCCCGCCGCCAGGTCGATCACCTCGGCGGGCCGCCCGTCCGTACCGACCACCGTCTGCGCCACCCGCTGGTGCACGGCGAACCCGGGGGCGGCGTCGAAGAACAGCAGCCGGGAGACCCGGTCGAACACCAGGTAGCCGATCAGCGCGGCGAGCGCGGTGGAGCCGTCCGAGCGGCGGGCGAAGCCGACCGCGACGCCGATGGCGAACAGCAGCGGCAGGTTGTCGAACAGCACCCCGCCCGCGCCGCCTACGACCTCGGCCACCTTGTCCAGCGCCGCGTTGTCCGTGCGCCCCAGCAGGTCGTCCTGGCCGAGGCGCAGCAGCAGGCCCGCCGCGGGCAGCGCCGCGATCGGCAGCATGAGGGAACGCCCGATGCGGGACAGGACCGCCATCGCGGCGGACCGGAACGAGGGGGCGCCGGGGAGGCCCGCGCCTGCCGAAGAGGTGCTCATCGGCTTCCTCCAGGGATGTGAAGGGAGGACTCAGCCGCGGCGGGCCGGGATCTCCAGCACCGTGCGCAGCTGGTACCGATCCGCACGGTACGTCGAGACGCCGAACTCGACGCAGACGCCCCCCGCGAACGACCGCCGTTGCAGCAGCAGGACGGCCCCGCCCCTAGGCAGGCCCAGCAGGTCGGCGTCGCCGGGGTCGGCGATGCCGCCGTCGATGGTCAGCTCCCCGGCGTCCAGCACCACCCCGTGCCGTGTCTCGAGCAGCGCGTACAGGGATCGGCCGGTCAGGTCGTGGGAGCCGAGGTCCGGCGCGAACGACACCGGGATGTGCGCCCGCTCGACGCACAGCGGGTCGCCGTCCGCCGTGCGCAGCCGCTCGATGAAGTGCACGGCCTCGCCGGGCTGGATGCCGAGCTCGCGTGCCAGATGGGCGCTGGCCCGGACCACCCGCCGGTCCAGGTCCCGCGAGCCGGGTTCCATGCCGCGGGCGCGCATGTCGTCGCTGAACGAGGTGAGCCGTAAGGCCATCTCGATCTTCGGCCGGGCCACGAAGGTGCCCTTGCCCGCCACGCGGTGCAGGCGGCCCTCGGAGACGAGCTGGTCCACCGCCTGGCGTACCGTCATGCGTGACAGGCCGAAACGCTGGCACAGCTCGCGTTCGGAGGGGATGGCCGCGCCGATGGACAGCTCGTTGCTCTCGATGAGGTCGAGCAGGATCTCACGCAGCTGGAAGTACTTCGGCACGGGGCTGTCGGGGTCGATCTGGGCCACTGATCCCTCCCCTCTCGATCTCATCGGCGGGATACGTTAGGGTTTGTGCTGGTCTAGTCCGGACTAGACCACAGGCTAGAAATGAGTGTCAACGTACGGACCGGCGACGGATCTATAACGGCCCGATCTCGCCCTCCGCAGCCGAAGGACGGGCACGGATGACGACCAAGATGCGCAGTGAGATCGCCGAGCAGCCTGCCGCGCTGCGGGCGACCCTGTCGGCCCTGCTGCCCCGGGTGGGCGAGGTGGAGGCCCTGGCGGGGCGCACCCGGCACCTCGTCTTCATCGCCCGCGGCACCTCCGACAACGCCGCCGTCTACGGCCGCTACCTGGTCGAGGCCTACGCGGGGCGGATGGCCGGGCTCGCGGCGCCGTCCATCGCCACGACCTACAAGCGCAGGATCGACATGTCCGGTGTGCTCGCCGTCGGCCTGTCGCAGTCCGGCCGCACCGAAGAGATCGTCGAGACCCTGGCCTGGGCCAAGGACTGCGGCGCGTCCACGGTGGCGATCACCAACGGCGGCGAGGAGTCGCCGCTGGCCCGCACCGCCGACCTCGCCCTGTGCACCCTCGCCGGCGTGGAGGAGGCCGTCCCGGCCACCAAGACCTACACCACCGCGCTCGCCGCCCTCGCCGTGCTCGCCCTCGGGCTGGGCGCCGAGGTGAAGGCCGACGACCTGGCCCGGGTGCCGGACGCGGTCGAGGAGCTGATCGCCGACCCCGGCGACCTGGACGCCGTCGTCGAGGGCCTCGCCGGGGTGCAGGGCGTCGTGGTGTCCGGGCGCGGCATGGCCTTCTCCACCGCGCTGGAGACCGCGCTGAAGCTCAAGGAGGCGTGCTACCTGCACGCCATGGGCCTGTCGTACGCCGACCTGCTGCACGGCCCGATCGCCGTGGTCGACCAGGACACCCCGGCGCTGCTGGTGGCGGCGGGGGAGGGGCCCACGCTGCCCGGCACCGTCGCGCTCGCCCGGCGGGTGACCGGCGCCGGCGCCGCCGCGTACGCCGTGGGCGGCGGCCCGGAGCTCGCGGGGGCCGCCACGGCCGCGCTGAACGGGCCCGCGCTGCCGGAGTGGGTGGCGCCGATGGGGCTGATCGTGCCCGGCCAGCTGCTCACCGAGGCCCTGGCCCGCCGCCTCGGGTACGACCCCGACGCGCCGCGCGGGCTCAACAAGGTGACCCAGACCGAATAGCCTTTCCTACCGGTCCGCGAGCGCCGCGCGGTGTGACGAGGAGGACAGACATGTCGGCTGACGCGAACGCCATCATCGCCGGACTGGGTGGCGCCGGCAACATCATCGAGATCGAGCCGTGCATCACCCGCCTGCGGACCGAGGTCCGCGACGCCGCCAAGGTCGACCAGGCCGCGCTGCGCGCCGCCGGGGCGCACGGCGTCATGGCGGCGGGGAACGTGGTGCAGGTCGTCGTGGGCCCGGACGCCGACACGCTCGCCTCGGACATCGACGACATCATCGGCTGAGACCCCGCGCCGTGACCACTGTTCTCGCCCCGGTGGCGGGGTCCGTCATCGGTCTGGCCGCGGTGCCCGATCCGGTGTTCTCCGGGGGACTGGTGGGACCGGGCACGGCCATCGACCCGCGCCGCGGCGCCGCCGAGGCCCTGGCGCCGCTGGACGGCACCGTGTTCAAGGTCCACCCGCACGCCTACGTGATCGTCGGCGCGGACGGGCGGGCGGTGCTCGTGCATCTCGGCATCGACACCGTGCGGCTGCGGGGGGAGGGGTTCCGGGTGCTGGTCCGCGAGGGCGAGCAGGTGGTGGCCGGGCGTCCGGTCGTGGCCTGGGATCCGGCCGCGGTGGAGGCGGCGGGGCTGTCGCCGGTGTGCCCGGTGGTCGCGCTGGAGGCCCGGCCCGAGGCCTTGCGCGCCCTGGCGGCCGGGATGGTGCGCGCCGGAGAGGAACTGTTCCTGTGGGACTGACAGCACCGCCGTTTTTGTTGGGGCCGGGTATCAAGGCCTAGTGATATGAACTCAGTCGAGGAGGAACCGTGCCCGAGCGCAAGGTGATCGTGGAGTCGGAGGTCGGTCTGCACGCTCGTCCGGCCGCGACGTTCGTGCAGACCGCGGCCAAGGCGCCCATCGACGTGACCGTCGCCCGGCCGGGCGGCACGCCGGTGAACGCCAAGAGCATCCTGTCCATCCTGGCGCTGGACGTCCGCTACGGCGAGACCATCGTCATCCACGGCGAGGGCGAGGACGCCGACCGCCTGCTGGACGAGCTCGCCGCCATCGTCTCGGGTCCCTGAGCCCCCCCCGGTGGAACTGCTCACCGGGGCCGGCGTCAGCCCGGGCACCGGATACGGAACGGCGTTCCTGCTGCGCGTCACCGTGCCCGAGCCGGCCGCCGGGTCACGGCACGACGGCGACCCCGTGGCCGAGACCGCGCGGGCCGAGGCGGCGGTGGCGCGGGTGGCCGCCACGCTGGAGGAACGAGCCGAGGCGGCCGGGGGAGAGGCGGCGGACGTGCTCGGCGCACAGGTGCTGATGGTGCGCGATCCCGAGCTGGCCGGGGAGGTGACCGAACTGGTCGCGGCCGGGATCACGGCGGAACGTGCCGTGTTCGACGCGTTCCTGCGGTACCGGGATCTGCTGACCGAGGCGGGCGGCTACCTCGCCGAGCGGGTCGCCGATCTGGACGACGTGCGGGACCGGGTGATCGCCGAGCTGACGGGGCTGGCCATGCCCGGGTTGCCCGAGGAGGCCGGGGCGCCGTACGTGCTGGTCGCGCACGATCTCGCGCCCGCCGACACCGCGACGCTGTCCCGGGAGGTGATCGCCGCGTTCGTCACCGAGCGGGGCGGGCCGACCAGCCACACCGCGATCCTGGCCCGCGCCATGGGGGTGCCCGCCGTGGTCGCCTGCGCCGGGGCGACCGGCCTGGTGAACGGCACCATGGTGCTGGTGGACGGGACCACGGGTGAGGTCGCGCTCGCGCTCACCGAGGAGGAGGCGCGGGAGCGGCTGGCCGCCGCCGAGGTCCGGGACGCCAGGCCCACCGCGGCGACCGGCCCCGGCCGTACCGCCGACGGGCACCGCGTGCCGCTGCTGGCCAACATCGGCGGGCCCCGCGACCTGGCCGTGGCGCTGGAGCACGGGGCCGAGGGGGTGGGCCTCTACCGCACCGAGTTCCTGTTCCTCGACCGGGAGGAGCCGCCGTCCCTCGACGAGCAGGAGGCGGCGTACCGGGAGGTCCTGGAGGCCTTTCCCGGCGGTCCCGTGGTGGTCCGCGTCCTCGACGCCGGGGCCGACAAGCCCCTCGCCTTCCTGCCGCCAACCGGTGCCGAGCCCAACCCGGCCCTCGGCGAGCGCGGCATCCGGCTCTTCCGCACCTATCCCGACATCCTGGCCACCCAGCTGAAGGCCCTCGCCCGCGCCGCCCGGGGCACCACCGCGTGCCTCCAGGTGATGGCCCCCATGATCGCCACCCCCGACGAGGCGGAGTGGTTCGCCGCCATGGCCCGCGAGGCCGGCCTCCCCTCGGCCGGCATCATGATCGAGATTCCCGCCGCCGCGCTCCGCGCCGCCGACCTGGCCCCCTGCGCCGACTTCTTCTCCGTGGGCACCAACGACCTCTCCCAGTACACCTTCGCCGCCGACCGCCAGCTCTCCCCCCTGACCGCCTACCACACCCCCTGGCACCCGGCTCTCCTGGACCTGATCGCCCTGACCACCGCCCCCGGCCTCCCCACCGGCATCTGCGGCGAAGCCGCCGCCGACCCCGCCATGGCCTGCGTCCTGACGGGCCTCGGCGCCACCTCCCTCTCCATGACCCCCACCGCCCTCCCCTGGACCCGCACCGCCCTCTCCCTCCACACCCTCCCCCAATGCCAAGCCGCCGCCCAAGCCGCCCGCCGTTCCCCCACCCCCGAATCCGCCCGCCAATCCGCCCTAACCCACCTCCCCGCCATCCCCACCCCCTGACCTAAGCCCCACCGCCCGGGACGTCCCGAAGCGGTCGCTCGAACCGGCGCCGGTACGGCGGGAAGTGGTACGGCGAATTCGGCGCCGCCGTACGGCGGACAACCCCGCGTGTGCGCGGCGCCGGTGAAATGGTCCTCGCGAAGGCCGCGCTCCGCGCGGGAGGCGCAAGGGCTGTTCTTGCGCGGGGGACACCCCCGCACCCCCGGGCCTGCCGGGCTCATGGTCCGCCGCGATGCGTTCCGTTGGGCCGGTGTCCCGCCGTATGGCGGCGCCGCGTTCGCCGTACCACGTCCCGCCGCCGCGGCGCCGGTAAGACGACCCCGATGGGGCCGCGGGGTGGGTAGGGCGATCCCGATGGGGCCGCAGGGCGGGTAAGGCGCCCCCGACGGGGCCGCAGGACCGGTAGGGCGACCCCGATAGGGCCGCAGGGCGGGTAAGGCGCCCCCGACGGGGCCGCAGGGCGGGTAAGGCGACCCCGACGGGGCCGCGGGGCCGGTAGGGCGACCCCGATAGGGCCGCAGGGCGGGTAGGGCCATCCCGATGGGGCCGGGGGGCGGGTAGGGCGATCCCGATGGGGCCGGGGGGCGGGTAAGGCGACCCCGATGGGGCCGCGGGGCCGGTAGGGCGATCCCGATAGGGCTGCGGGGCGGCGGCGCCGTACGGTCGTACGGTCTCGGTCGTCGGCGGTCATGGTCGGGTGGGGCTTGCCTCCGTGGGTGCGGGTGAAGGGGTCTCGGGTGTCGTAGGGCGGGGCTACGGTAATGGCCATGGGTCGACCAATGCGCGTGACCGCGCTTTTGCTGATCGCGACCATGAGTGCCGGGTGTTCCGGTGCGATGTCCGACGCGGCGCCGACCCCGACCCCGAGCCCGTCGGAGGCGGCCACCGAGCCGCCCAAGGTCACGCCTTCGGCCACTTCCACCACGTCCCCGATCGCGGAGCGCTTGGCGGACATGAGCCTTGCCGAGAAGGTGGGGCAGCTCTTCATGCCGGTGCTCTACGGGGCGAAGCCCGGTGCCGCGAGCGGTGAGAACAGGGCCAGGTACGGCGTGGGCAGCCCGGCTGAGGTGGTCAAGAAGTACCACCCGGGTGGCGTCATCCTTTTTCCCTGGTCGGGCAACATCGAGAACACTCCCCAGCTCGTAGCCCTCACCAACGGGCTGCAGAAAGCCTCCGAGACCCCCCTCCTGATCGGCGCCGACCAGGAGAACGGCCTGGTGTCCAGGCTGGGCACCCTGGTGACCGACGTGCCGGGCAGCATGGCGATCGGCGCCACGGGCGACCCGTCCAACGCCCGCACCGCGGCCGAGATCACCGGAACCGAGCTGCGCGCCCTGGGCGTGAACCTCGACTTCGCCCCGGTGGCGGACGTCAACGTCAACCCCGACAACCCGGTGATCGGTCCCAGGTCGTACGGCTCGGCCCCGGGGAAGGTCGCCAAGATGGTGGCCGCCGCCGTCGAAGGCTTCCACGACGCCGGGGTGGCGGCCGCCGCCAAACACTTCCCCGGCCACGGCGACACGGGAGTCGACAGCCACACCGGCCTCCCCGTGATCAAGCACTCCCCGGCCCGCTGGCGCGAACTCGACGCCCCGCCGTTCCGCGCCGCGATCGGCAAGGGCGTGGACATCGTGATGACCGCTCACGTAGTGATGCCCGAACTGGACCGCTCCGGCGCCCCCGCCACCCTCTCCAAGAAGATCGTCACCGGCCTCCTCCGCGACGACCTCGGTTACGGCGGCGTGGTGGCCACCGACGCCCTGGACATGGCGGGCGTCCGCAAGAAGTACGGCGACGCCGAGGTGGCCGTGCGAGCCGTCCTGGCCGGCGTGGACCTCCTGCTCATGCCCCCCGACCTGCCGAAGGCGTACGGCGCGGTACTGGCCGCCGTCAAATCCGGAAGGATCACAAAGGACCGCCTGGACGCCTCGGTCACCCGCCTGCTCAAGCTGAAGGCCACCAGAGGCGTCCTCACCGCCTCCCCGGCCGACCCGGAGGACGCCAAGGCCGTGCTCCGCTCCGGCGACCACCGCGAAAAGGCCCAGAAGATCGCCGACCAAGCCGTCACCGCCGTGAAGGGCGCCCGTGCCCTACCCCTCAAGGGCGACATCCTGGTCACCGGCCCGGCCGCCCGCGCCCTGGCCGGCATGCTCGACGGCGCCGCCTCCGCCCCCACGGCCGACACCCCTACCACCGCCGAGATCGCCGCCGCCCGCACCGCCGCCGCCCGCGCGGACACCGTCGTCGTCACCACCGAGGACGCGGGCCCCGCCCAGTCCCGGCTGGTCGCGGCGATGGCGGCCACCGGCAAGCCCGTCACCGTCGTCTCCCTGTCGGCCCCCTACGAGTTATCCCGCCTCGGCGGCTACGACACCGCCCTCGCCCTCTACTCGGGCGGGAGCGCCTCCCTCAGGGCCGCCGCCAAGGCACTGGACGGCACCCTCACCCCGTCCGGCGACCTCCCCGTGGACATCCGCTAGCCAGTGGCCGGGGAACGCGTCGCGTGGCCGGCGTGTCCCACCCGCGGCTCAGCCCAGGTAGAAGTCCCGGCGGGCGGCCACGAACTCCTCGGTGGTCTGGGCGGGTGTGCCCGTCACGCGCCGGACGTCGTCGCTGGCGCGGTCATAGCGGTTGTCGCGGTGGAGGCGCGCCATGGTGGCGATGTGCTGTTCGGTGTGCGGGGGCAGGCCAGCCTTCGCGAGCACCTCGGCCCGCCACCGGTCCAGAGGAACGTCGACGTAGGACACCGGGCGTCCCAGCGCCCGGGAGAACTCCTCCGCCATCTCGGTCATGCCGGCCGTGCGCGGGCCGGTCAGCTCGTAGACGTGCCCGATGTGCGGGGCGGGGTCGCGCAGTACGGCGGCGACCACGCGGGCCACGTCGCGGACGGCGACCGGCGACGTGCGGCCGGTGCCGAACGGCAGCGCGATCGTGCCGTTCTCGCGGATCGTGCGGGCCGCCAGCGTGGTGAACAGGGGATTGTCCAGGAACGCCGTCGGGCGGATGTGCACCACCGGCAGGCCCGACCAGTTCAGTACCTGCTCGGCCAGCCAGTGCAGGCGCTGCTGGTGCGACTCCGCGGTGCTGACGGCGGTCATCTGCGACACCGTCATCTGTGACATGCCGACCAGGGCGGCCAGGTTCCCGCGTTCCCGGGCCACGGTGGCCACGACGGCCGCCGCCAGCAGATGGTCCGGCGACACGGGCATGGCGAAGTACATCCGGCCGGCCCCCTCCAGGGCGGCCGCGACGGTCTCGGGCCGGGTCAGGTCGCCGATGACGACCTCCGCGCCGAGTGCGCGCATCTCGGCCGCGCGGTGGTCGTCGCGGCGGACCATCGCGCGTACCGGGACATCCTGCGCACGCAGGAGGCCGAGGACGGTACGGCCCACGTCACCGGCGCCGCCGATGAGAACCAGGTTGCCGGCGACCATCGGCCGATCTCCCTTGTGAGTACCTGATGATCAGGGTCCGTGCCGCGAAGCCCGCCCCGGGGAGCGGCGCGCCGGGATGGGGAATGGAACACGGAATCACTGGGAGGCCGTGTACATGCGCACCCCGCGCCGTGAACGTCCGTGGTCGCGGCGCCGGTGACCGGCCCCCACGTCTCACGACCGGAAGGCGAGGCTTACCCTGATAGGCCCGGGTCGTCCTGAAGGCTGAGGCGAAGGAGCGGGATGTGCTAAAAGGTGTGCTCATCGACTGGGGCGGCGTGCTCACCACGGGCCTTCACGACGCCATCAGCGAATGGCTCGTGGCCGACGGCATCGACGCCGCGCACTATCGCGAGCTGATGACCGAGCTGGTGCGCGAGGCCTACGACGGCGACGCGCCGCTGAACCCCATCCACGCCCTGGAACGGGGCGAGGTCGACGCGGCGGCGTTCGAACGGGACCTCGCCGCGCGGCTCCTCACCATGAACGGCGGCCCGCCGGCCGCCGAAGGCCTGCTGGCCCGGATGTTCGCCGGGTTCAGGCCCGTCCAGCCGATGTACGAGATGCTGGCCGCCGCCCGCGCGGCGGGCGTGGTGACCTGCCTGTTGTCCAATTCCTGGGGCGACCATTACGTGCGGGACGAATGGGACAAATACTTCGATCAGATCGTCATCTCCGGCGAGATCGGCATGCGCAAGCCCGAGCCCCGCATCTTCCACCACGCACTCGGCCTGGTCGGCCTGCCCGCCGAGCGGTGCGTCTTCGTCGACGACATCGCGGCCAACGTCGTGGCGGCCCGCACGATCGGCCTGGTCGGCGTCCACCACCGCGACGCCGAGGCCACGATCGCCGAGATGGAGGAGCTCTTCGGACACCCGTTGCGGCGGTCCGGTACGGCGGACGGCGCCGCGGCTGGCACACTCGTGTAGTCCAATCGGCGCCGGCCGCCGGCGAAACATCGTGATCGAGGAACGCATGCGCGTCTATCTGCCGTGCACGCTGCCCGCGCTGGCCCGCCTGGCCGGCGACGGGGAGCTGGGCCCGGCCCCGCTGACCGGCTACGCGGTGACCCCCGCGCTGGTGGAGTGGTACGTCTCGGGAGACACCGAGGAGCTTGAGTACGTCGCCCTGACCGACGCCGCCCGCGCGTCCCTGCGCATGCTGGCCGCCGACCGCGCCGACGGGCTGCCCGTCCCCGCCCGGCGGGTCGTCGTCGCGGCCGAGGTGCCGGACGGCTCGGTGCGGACGAGCCCCGACCTGGAGGACCGCGCCTTGGTCCACCTGGCCGCCGCCGTGCCGCTGAGCGAGATCGCGGCGGTGCACGTGGACGACCTCCAGGCCGTGCCGGACGTCGAGGAGGCCGTCGCGTCCGTGTTCGCCGCGGACGGCGGCGACGAGGACGCCCGGTTCCAGGTGGACGGCGCCGAGGCGCACGAGCTGATGTGGTACGCCACGCAGGAGATTCCCGACCTCCTCACCTGACGTTCACGAAATCCTGTTGTGGGGTGCCACCTGCCAGGCTTTACCCTGGACTGCGATATGAAGCACATCATCTGGGACTGGAACGGCACGCTCTTCCACGACATCGATGCCGTCGTCATGGCCACCAACGAGGTGTTCAGGCCCTACGGCGTGGCCGCCTTCGACGCGGACGGCTTCCGCGCGGCCTACACCCGGCCCATCTGGGTCGCCTACGAGCGCATCCTCGGGCGGGCGCTGGAGGAGGGGGAGTGGGAGCGGCTCGACCAGGCCTTCCACGACCACTACCACCGGCTGATGATCTCCTGCGCGCTGGCCGAGGACGCGCTCCACTGCCTGGCCACCTGGGCGGACCGCGGGCGCACCCAGTCGCTGCTGTCCATGTGGGCCCATGACCGGCTGGTGGTGAAGGCCGCCGAGCTGGGCATCGCGGGTTATTTCTCCCGCATCGACGGCCTCTCCAGCGGCGCTCCCGGCGGCGGCAAGGCCGAGCACATGGTGGCGCACATCGAGTCGCTCGCCATGGACCCCGCCGAGGTGCTGGTGATCGGCGACAGCCTGGACGACGCCCACGCCGCCGAGCACGTCGGCGCCAAGGCCGTCCTGTACACCGGTGGCATGACCAGCCGCGTGGACCTCGCGGCCTCCGGTCTCCCGGTGGTCGACACCCTGGCCGAGGCCTTCGACCACGCCCGCTGACCCGGGGACACCCGGAACCTGGGACGCTTCAGAGGTCCGCTCACCCCGGGCGCCCGCCCGGGGTGACATTCTCGGCATGGTCGCCGCCGGTGGGGCGCGATCGTCGTACTCTGAGCCCAGCCGACTCGCGTCCCCGGAGGCCCCCCATTAACCGTCTCGTGCTGTGGAACGTCGACCTCACCCTGGTCGACGTGGCGATCGTCACCCGTGACGCCTACGCCGACGCCTTCCGGCAGGTCACCGGCCGTCCTCTGGTGAAGCTCGCACCCGCGATGGGCCGTCCCGACTCAGAGATCATCTTCGAGACGCTCGCCGTCAACGGCATCGTGACCGGCGACGAGCACCTGCCGAAGTTCATCGAGGCGCTCGCCGCCGCCTTCGCCTCGCGCCGCAAGCGGCTGGTCAAGGAGGGCCACGCCATGCCGGGCGCCAAGGACGCGCTCCAGGCCGTGGCCCGCCTCGACGGCGTGGTCCAGTCCGTGCTGACCGGCACCATCAAGAGCAACGCCGTGCTCAAGCTCGACATGTTCGGCCTGGACCGCTACGTCGACTTCGAGGTGGGCGGCTACGGCGAAGAGGTCTACCCCAAGGCCTCCCTCCTGCAGGTCGCGCAGGGCCGCGTCAAGCGGCGCTACGGCTTCCGCTGCGACGGCAGCAACACCGTCCTCATCGGCGACTCGGCCCGGGACGTCCAGGCGGCCCGCATCGCCGGCGCCGCCATGATCGCCGTCGCCTCCGGCCGCTCGACGCCCGCCGAACTCCACGAGGCCGGCGCCGACATCGTCCTGCAGGACCTCACCAACGCCTCCGAGGTGGTGGCCGCCGTCGCCCGCCTCACCAGCCCGGTGGACCGCAAGGCCGTCTAGGCCTTCCAGGTGCGCGGCCCCGTCGCGGCCGCTGTTTCTGCCGGTGCCATTTCCTGGTGCGCGGATACCGGGTCCCGTTGGCTGATCGTAATCGCCCGGGGGAAGATCACTCGACGTCGGCGCCTTCATCGCTCCGTCGCCGCTTCTCCTGTGCTCTCACGTATCAGCGAGGAGAGTGACATGCGTCCTGACGGAAGATGCCGGACGGCCCCCACCGGTGGTGGCGGGCCCGAAGGCGGCACCTTGACATCCAGACTCCGGTCCGCCGTCCGGCGACCGCGCCGCGTCGTCGCGCGCGCCGCGATGGCAGTGATCATGGTCACCGGTGGCGCGCTCGTCGGCGCCATCACCCTGTCCTCTCCCGCCCAAGCGGTCGCGGGCGGCACCGCGCCGGTCCCGCCGCTGGTCTGCACCGGCAACGGCACCAGCGGCAACCGCGTCCAGATCGTCTACGCCTACGAGGGCACCGACAACCTCGGCCTCCGCGAGCCGGCCATCCGGCAGGCGATCTGGGAGGCCCAGACCAACATCAACGACAGTGCCCGGCGCGACGGCGGCCAGCGACTTCTCAATGTGGTGCACGACGGCAGCTGCCAGGCCGTCATCGACACGGTTCAGGTGCCGGTCGGCACGACGGACTCGGGACAGTGGATCCTCGACGAGAACCTCACCGCCGGTGACCGCATCTACCTGATGTTCGCCGAGAAGACCACCGAGTGCGGCCTCGCCTGGAACGATCACGTCGAGAACGACAGCACGCCCGGCACGGCCAACCTGCACAACAGCAGGGCCGGCTACATCTTCGTCGGCATGGGCTGCCTGCACGGCCACACGGTGACCCACGAACTGGCGCACGCGCTGGGCGGCCTGTTACCCGGCGCGCTGAACAGCGACGGCGGCGCCCACTGCACCGACGGTCACGAAACGCTCTGCCAGCCCCCGACCGGGGCGGTGTGCCCGGACCCGATCTCCAGCCGTTACCTCGACTGCGACGGCGACGACTACTTCTCGCTGAACCCGACCGGCACCTACCTGCCGACCCACTTCAACGCGGCGTTGCACAGCCTCTACCTGACCGCCGGCTCGTCGGTCACGCCCCTCACCGCCCCCTTCCCGCTGCCTCCCCAGTACCTCAGGGCGGTGGACATCGAGGGCACGTCGATCGCCTTCAGCTTCAGCCGGCCGGGCGCCGCCGACGGCATCACCGCGTACGAGATCCTGCGTAACGGCGTGCTGGTGGCCACCGTCCCGGCGAGCGAGCACCGCTCCACCGCACGCGTGGACGGGCTGCCGACCGGCACCGCGGCGTTCTACCACGTCAGGTCACGGGTCACCGCCGGCGGGACGAGCCGCTACTCGGTCCTGTCGCAACCGCTCAGCGCCACCACGATCACCGGTTCCGCCGTGGCGGGCGACGTCGCCACGGGTGCCGTCATGGTGCTCACCAACGAGAACATCCAGCCCGACGGAGAGTTCCAGGGCGCGTACCAGGCGATGGACAGCGCCAACGCCCTGGAAGAGGACGGCTGGACCCACCAGTATCCCCGCCACGAGGCCGCCAACCAGCAGTGGGAGCTGACGGCCGCCACCGGGGGCACCTACACGCTGCGCAGCAAGTACGGCGGCAAGTGCCTCTCGGTGTACAACAGCTCCACCACGGCGGGCGAGAGCCTCGTGCAGAGCACCTGCACCGCCGCGGCGAACCAGCGGTGGACGTTCGTGCCGGTCATCGGTCTCATGTACCAGCTCAGGAACGCCAACTCGAACATGTGCGTCCAGACCGCAGGCCTGAGCGCCGCGACGCTGGCGGGCCTGGTGCAGGGCACCTGCTCCAGCAGCGAGCCGAGCCAGCGGTGGACCGTGCACCAGATGGGCTGACGACGCGGCGCGGCGGCGGCCCAGCCCCCCGGGCAGGGTCGCCGCCGTCCCGCACTAGGGCTTCCGGTACACGGCCGCCGTGAGCGTGCCGGGGCGGTAGCGGTACTGCGGGATCTCCGGCACCAGGCAGATCTGGATGGTCACCTTGTCACGCCCTGTCGTCTGCTCCTTGCCGAGCACGTCGTACACCAGGCCGTTTTCGCCGGGGGGCGCCGGGCAGGGGGAGTTGTTCCCGAGCAGGCGGCCGTTCACCCGGATCTCCATCTCGGCGCGCCCGGCGATGTCGCCGCCGCAGAACGCCGTGATGGCCAGCTGCCCGCCCTTGGCGGGCACGGTGAGCGTCACCTCGTCGGCGGCGGGCCAGACGGCGGTCCGGTGGTCCACCAGCCGGAACTCCGTGATCGCCTTCGGCGGGTCCTCCGGGGGTGCCGCGGGCCGCATCGCGCCGGCCGGTGTCCACTCGTAGACGCCGAACCGCCACGTCCCGGCGGGCGGCCCCGAGCCCTTGATCTTCTTGCCCGTCTCGACGGTGAACGTCGCGGTGCGCGTCCCGGCCGGCAGCCGGGGCACATCGACCGGCTGGTCGCGCTCACAGCTGGGCACAAGGTGCGAGGGCTTGAGGGAGAACCGCCTCGGGCTCCCCGGCACCGTCACGACGATCGACAGCACCGTGTACGCGGACGACGCCGGGCAGTCGACCACGAAGGCCAGGGGCCGGTCGCGCACCGCCACGTCGAAGGTCACCGTCGTCTCGCGCGGGGCGTCGAGCCTCGCGTCCGCGAGCCGGCGGTAGACCGTGCCGTCCGCCTCCTGGAAACGCGCCGGGATCCCGTCCACGACGGTCGCGGCGACCTGCGGCCCCCGGTCGGGCCCCCGCATGGCCGACCGGCTGACCGCGACGCCCCCCACCGCCGTCGCCGCGACGGCGCACGCGACGGCGACGGACAGATAACGGCGCCGCCGGGCGCCGCTCGCGCGAAGCCGCAGTGACTCCCACGGGATCGGGCGGTCGAACGCGGGGCGGCTGCGCTCATCGAGCAGGTCGTGCAAATCGTGTCGGCTGATGGGCATGGCCTTATCCCCTTCTCGTTCGCGCGGCGGAGGAGGTGAACGAGTCGTCGATCCGAAGCTTGGCCAGCGCCTTGCTGACCTGGCTCTTCACCGTCCCCACGCTGCACCCGAGCGTCTCGGCGGCCTGCGCCTCGGTCATGTCCTCGAAGAACCGGAGCACCACGACGGCCCGCTGCCGGACGGGCAGCCGTCCGAGCGCCTCCCAGACGAGCTCGCGCTCGTCCACCTGTCCGGTGTGGTCGTCCCCCCGCGTGAGATCCGGCGGTGACTCGCTGACGACCTCCGCCTGTCTCCACCGGCGCCGCCACCACGACACGTGGACGTTCACGATGATCTTGCGCACGTACGCCTCACGCTCGGCCCCGATCCGCGGCCACGCCATCCAGGCCTTCAGCAGCGCCGTCTGCACCAGATCCTCCGCCGCCCCCCAGTCCCTGGTGAGCAGATAGGCGGTTCGCAGCAGGCGATGCCACGCCATCGCCACGAACGCGTCGTACTCCGCGCGATCCGCCATCCACGTCCTCCTCCACCGGTCGTCACCCCCTTTACGCCGCCACCGCCCCGTAAGGTTGCCCGGCGGACGGGAAAGCCCACACCGGAATCCGGTGAGGGCTTTCGTATCGGGCCTTTCCGGCGGGAGACGCTCAGCCGCGCGTCTCGGCGAGCACCCGCTTCACGAGTTCGACGAACTCGGCCGGCTGCTCGAACTGCGGCCGGTGACCGGAGGTGCCGAACGTGACGATCTCCTTGTGCGGCGCCTGGAGCACGGCGTTCCACTCGGCCAGCAGCCTGACGCGCCCCGGCACCTCGTGGGCGCCGTTGACGAAGTACACCGGCACCTGGAGCCGCGGGACCTGGGCGCGGAAGTCGATGTCCTGCATCCGGGGGTACAGCGCGTCGTAGGCGTCCACCACGCCCCCGATGGCGTGCGCCTGGTCGAGCAGCGAGTACTCGGGCACGCCGAGGCTCTCCGCGAACCCGCTGACGCCCTCGCTGTTTCGGCTCCGGTCGTAGGCGAAGGCCTGGTTCTCGTTGACGAGCATGGGCTCGTACGAGTAGCCGTCGGCGTAGGGCGGCGGCCCGAGGCCGGTGAGCTGCTCGGCCAGCGCCGTCCGCCCGGTCCTGCGGGCCCAGGCGAGCGTGTCCTGGTACTGCGACAGGTCCGCCGCGGCCAGGTCCACCGCCTGCCCGACGCCGATGTACGCCTGGAACAGCTCAGGCCGCCGCTGAAGGGTCAGCACGCTCACCATCGACCCACCCGAATGCGCCACCAGGTAGATCCGCTCCCGCCCGAACCGCTTCCGCAGATACTCGGTGACCCCGATGGTGCTCCGCACCTCGTCCTCCGCGGTGAACGTCGCCCGCGGCTCGAACGCCCCGAACGACTTCCCGCCCCCGCGCCGCTCCCACGTCGCGACCACGAAGTGCCGCTCCAGCTCCGGCAGATGCCGCCGCATCGCCCCGATCTCCGACCCCGCCGGCGCCCCCGGCACGTACAGGAGCACCGGCGCCCCCGCGTCCACCCCCCGGATCATCAGCCCGAAGTCATGATCACCCACCCGCACGCTGGTCAGCTCGGCGATCCCCCCGGCCACCGCCCGCCCATCACTCCCCACGACAGGCTCCGTCCGCGCCGGCCGCGCCACCC
>NZ_JBHSRF010000108.1:0-24447 GCF_042658925.1 Sphaerisporangium aureirubrum | reverse complement strand
GCCCTCCACACCACCCCGCCCGCCCGCACCCGCCCCTCGCACCCATCCCTCCGCACCTCCGTACCCACCGCTCGCACCCACCCCGCCTGTACCACCCCCGTCGCCCCGTCGGGGTTCGTCTTACCGGCGCCGGGTCGGCGGGACGTGGTACGGCGAATCCGGCGCCGACCTACGGCGGACAACCCGCAGTGTGTGCGGCGCCCGGGAAATGGTCCTTGCGGAGGGACGCGCTTCGCGCGAAGCCGCAAGGGCTGTTCTTGTGCGGGGGATACCCCCGCGCCCCGGTCCTGCCGGGCTCACCGTGCTCCACCGCGATACGGTCCGACATTCCCGCCGGTTCGCCTAAATGAATCCGACCTGGCTCCATGCCCGCCGGTTCGCTTCATGCATCCGACCTGGTCCATGCCCGGCGGTTCGCCTCATGCGCCCGACCCGACTCCACGCCCGCCATACGGCCCTGCTTCGTCGCCCTCCGAGGGGTGCGCACCGGCGCCGGTACGGCGGCACGTAGCACGGCGAACCCGGCGCCGCCGAACGGCGGTTGACCTAACCCCTCTTCCGTTACCCGCACGGGGTGTCCGCCCGAACGGACATCCACCCCAGCGGCCGCCCTGGTCGGCGCCGCGACAGCGGAACGCGGTACGGCGAACCCGGCGCCGCCGTACCGCGAGCAACCTGCCCACCGGAACCGCATCGCAGCGGAGCACGGTGAGCCCGGCAGGACCGGAGGCGCGGGGGTGTCCCCCGCATAAGAACAGCCCTTGCGGCTTCCGCGCGAAGCGCGCTCCGCAAGGACCACTTCACCAGCACGACACACAGGCGGGTTGTCCGCCATACAGCGGCGCCGACTTCGCCGAACAACATCCCACCGTCACGGCGCCGGTAAGACGAACCCCCGACGGAGCGACGGGCGACGGCGGGCGACGGGCAGCGGGCGACAGGGGGAAGTAATCACGGCCCCGGGCGGCGGAGCACGGTGAGCCCGGCAGGACCGCGGGCGCGGGGGTACCCCCGCACAAGAACAGTCCTTGCGGCTTCCGCGCGAAGCGCGTCCCTCCGCAAGGACCACTTCACAGCGCGACACACACGGGTTCGCCGCCGCACGGCGGCGCCGACTTCGCCGTACAACATCCCGCCGTCACGGCGCCGATAGGACGAACCCCGACAGAGTGACGGGGGATTGACGACGGCGGGGACGGGGGAGGTAATCACGGCCCCGGGCGGCGAAGCACAGTGAGCCCGGCAGGACCGGGGGCGCGGGGGTGCCCCCTGCACAAGGACAGCCCTTGCGGCTTCCGCGCGAAGCGCGTCCCTCCGCAAGGACCATTTCACCGGCGCAGCGCACACGCGGGTTGTCCCCCGTACGGCGGCGCCGACTTCACCGCTCTACGTCCCGCCGACCCGGCGCCGATAAAACGAGCCCCGACGGAGCGACGGGCGACGGCGGGGGACGGGCAACGGGCGACAGGGAAGGTAATTACGGCCCCGGGCGGCGGAGCACGGTGAGCCCGGCAGGACCGGGGGCGCGGGGGTGTCCCCCGCATAAGAACAGCCCTTGCGGCTTCCGCGCGAAGCGCGTCCCTCCGCAAGGACCATTTCATCGGCGCCGCACGCAGGCCGGGTTGTCCGCCGCATGGCGGCGCCGACTTCGCCGCACTACGTCCCGCCGACCCGGCGCCGGTAAAACGAGCCCTGATGGGGCGACAGGTGGTGCGCGCGGCGTGGGGCGGACAACGTACGGCGGACGCGTGGGGGCGGACGACGGGGTGCGGACGCGTGGGGGCGGACGACGGGGTGCGGACGCGTGGGGGCGGACGACGGGGTGCGGACACCGGGTGCGGACAACGTGATGCGGACGCCGGGGGCGGGTGCTTGGGGGGTTAGAGGCGGGTTGTGGTTATGGGGAGGGAGGAGTCGGCGGGGATGTTCAAGGGGGATGGGGGGGCGCCGGTGGAGAGGAGTTCGGAGCCTAGGGCGGCTACCATGGCGCCGTTGTCGGTGCAGAGGCCTGGGCGGGGGACGCGGAGGCGGATGCCGGCGTGGTCGCAGCGGTCCTGGGCCAGCGCGCGGAGGCGGGAGTTGGCGGCGACGCCGCCGCCGATCAGGAGGTCTTTGACGTCGTACTGGCGGCAGGCCTGGAGGGCCTTGCGGGTCAGGACGTCCACCACGGCCTCCTGGAAGGAGGCGGACACGTCGGGGACCGAGATGGGCTCGCCGGCTCGCTCCTTGGCCTCGACCCAGCGGGCCACGGCGGTCTTCAGGCCGGAGAAGGAGAAGTCGAGGGTGCCGTCGTCGTACTTGCCACGGGGGAAGGCGATGGCGGTTCCGGAGCCGGAGGTGGCGGCGCGGTCGATGTGGGGGCCGCCGGGGAAGGGCAGGCCGAGTACGCGGGCCACCTTGTCGAAGGCCTCGCCTGCGGCGTCGTCCACGGTGGAGCCGAGGGAGATCAGGTCGCCCGCGACGTCGGGGACCAGCAGCAGCGAGGAGTGGCCCCCGGAGACCAGCATCGCGATGCACGGCTTGGGCAGCGGGCCGTGTTCCAGCTGGTCGACGGCCACGTGGGCGGCGAGGTGGTTCACGCCGTACAGCGGGACGCCCAGGCCGAGCGCGTACGCCTTGGCGGCGGCGACCCCGACCAGCAGCGCCCCGGCCAGCCCGGGCCCGGCGGTGACGGCCACGGCGTCGACGTCGGAGAACCGCACCCCGGCCCGCTGGAGGGCCCGCTCCACGGTCGGCGCCATGGCCTCGAGGTGCGCGCGGGAGGCCACCTCGGGCACCACGCCGCCGAACCGGGCGTGTTCCTCGACGCTGGAGGCCACCGTGTCGGCGAGCAGGGTGTGCCCGCGCACGAGCCCGATGCCCGTCTCGTCGCAGGAGGTCTCGATCCCCAGCACCAGGGGTTGATCAGTCACGGTCACCACCCACCTCGGTCTCAACGGCCACGTTCGTCACCCGTCTCGGCAAGCCTGGTCAGGGCCATGATGATCGCGTCGGTCCCGTCGTCGTAGTAGTCGCGGCGGACCCCGATGCGTTCGAAGCCGAAGCGTTCGTACATCCCCTGGGCGGCCGGGTTGTCCGCCCGCACCTCCAGGAAGATCGCGGTGGCCCCGCGCCGCTCGGCCTCGGCGAGGAGCTCGCGCAGCATCGCGCTGCCGATCCCCGCCCGCTGCCGGTCGGCGGCCACCGCGATGGTCTGGACGTCGGCCTGGTCTCCCGCCGCCGCCAGCCCGGCGTACCCGACGATCCGTTCGTCGGCGACGGCGACGATGTAGTGGCGGGTGCGCGGCTGGTCGTGCAGCTCGCCGCGCAGCATGCCCTCGCTCCAGGCGTCGAACGGGAACGTGGCCCGCTCGATGGTCAGCACCGCGGGGAGGTCGAGCTCGGTCATGCGGCGCAGCGACACGGCGCTCACGCCGTCACCTTCTTCGGCGGGCCGGGGACCCGCGCGTCCGGCCGCCGCAGGTAGATCGGCCGGGGCTCGGTCAGTGTCCCGTCCCGCTCCCCGGACGCGAGCCGCTCGGCGGCGAGCGCGGCGAGCGACGCGGCCATGGGGTGGTCGGGGGTGCCGTCCCGCAACCGGTCCTCGCCGAGGACGGCGGCGTACATGCGGGCGCCCGCGCCGATCACCGGCAGGCCGCCGGGTACGTCCTCGGGGTGGCACACCGAAGGCCCTTCGACCCGGGTGCGCGGCCCGGTGTACCGCGCCCAGAACACCTCTTTGCGCCGGGCGTCGGTCAGCACCAGGAAGGGCTCGGTGAGGCCGCTGCCGTACGCGACCGCGTCGAGGCTGCACACGCCGTACGCGGGGACGCCGGTGACGGCGGACAGCGCCTGGGCGGTCATCAGGCCGACCCGCAGCCCGGTGTACGGCCCGGGCCCGGTGCCCGCGACGATCGCGTCGGCGTCGCCGAGCGCGACGCCGGCCTCCCGCAGCACCCTTTGGATGGCGGGAACCAGCAGCTCACCGTGGCGGCGAGCGTCGATAGTGGTCGACTCGCCCAGCACGCGCGCACCGTCGTGCAGCGCGACGGTGACGGCCGGGGTAGCGGTGTCGAAGGCCAAGACCAGCACGAACGTTTAGCCTAGCCGCTCCCGCACACCCGATCGGTCACACCAGGGAGGCGTAGACGATGACGTTGTCAAGGTATTCGTGGGTGGAACGGTCGAACGCGCCGCCGCAGGTGACCAGGCGCAGGCCGTCGTCGACGTAGACGCGCTCGGCGGGGAAGTCGTCCTTGGAGATCTGTTCCACCGTGTCGACCTTGTAGTGGGCGGTCTTGCCGTCGCTGCGCACCACCTTGATCGCGGCGCCCTTCTTGACCTGTCGGAGGCGGTAGAAGACGGCGGGCGCGGTCTTGGTGTCCACGTGCCCGATGATCACGGACGGGCCCGTCTCGCCGGGCACCACGCTCTGGTCGAACCACCCGGCGGTGGCGGGCTTCTCGAACGGCGGCAGCTCGACCTCGCCGTCCCCTGCCAGACCGAGCTTCATCAGCGGCGCCTTGATGCTCAGGGACGGGATCTCCAGCCGCTGCGGCACGGCGGCCGGCGCCTTGCGGGGTTCCTCGGGGGCGTCCCCGCCGCGCCCGGCGAGGGCGAACATGACGGTCCCGGTGACGAAACCGGCCACGATGATCTTGAACCACTTGGAATCGGCCATGGAGCGACCAACGGACCTGTCGTCAGCGGGACCTGCGGCGGGCCACCGCGACGCCACCCGCGAGAGCACCGGCCAGCACCGCCACCGTCACCCCGATCGGGATGCCGGAGGACGGCTCGTCCTGCGCGCCGGCGGCCGTGCCGCCGCCGCCGGCCCTCGGGGCGCGGGTGGGGACGACGCGGGTGCGGGTGGGGGCGGGGGACGGCCTGGCGGTCACGGTGAGCGTGGTGAAGCCGGTGTCGTTGGTGCCCTCGCACTTGACCTCGACGCGGTAGCGGCCGGGGGCGCTGTCCTCGTCCACGAGCGCGAAGCCGCGGACCTCGGGCGAGGGGGCCGTCGTCTCGGTGGGCGTCGCGGACGCCGACGGGGTGATGGGCGGGGGCTGGGTGAGGGTGACGACGCCGGTGAAGGCGTCGGACCTGGCGGTGGCGCGGTAGTCGGTGCCGCCCTGTGGGAGCGGGCAGAAGGCGCGGACCCGGATCGACCTGGTGGCCCCGCCCTGCACGCGATCGGGGATGAGCTGGACCCGGATGTCCTGGCGGCTCATCGTGGGGACCGGCGTGGCCGTGGGATCGGTCTGCGCCGCGGCCGTACACCCTACGGCCGAGAATAAGAATGCTCCAGCAACCGTGACCCGCCCGACACTGCGCACCGGTGCACTCCACTTCGCGTCCGACAGAACCCGCCCTGATATGACCACGCTTAGGTGTTACGCCACCTGAATACCCAGAAAACTCCGGACAACCCGTGGAACGATCTTCCTTCCGATGATCCGCACCAGGGGTGGCGTGCGTCAAGGCACGCCAGACTACCGGTCTAGATCAGCTCGCGGGCGGCGCTTCGAACCACTCCGGCGCGCCGGACCACCGGCCGCCCACGCCGCGGACCCGGATCACCCGCTCGTCCCCGGCGTCGGCCCGCTCGATGGAGACCTCCAGCCGGTCCTCGGTGAGGCCCTCCACCAGGCCCTCTCCCCACTCGACGACGGTGACGGAGTCCTCCAGCGAGGCGTCGAGGTCCAGGTCGTCGACCTCCAGGGCTCCCCCGAGGCGGTACGCGTCCGCGTGCACGAGCGCCGGGCCGCCGGTCCGCGAGGGGTGGACCCGCGCGATCACGAACGTCGGCGAGGTGATGGGCCCCCTGACCTTCAGCCCTTCGGCGATTCCCTGCACCAGGGTCGTCTTGCCCGCCCCGAGCGGGCCCGACAGCACCACTAGGTCTCCGGGCCGCAGCACCCGGGCCAGTTCCTCGCCGAGCGCGCGCGTACGCTCCGCCGTGTCCGCCAGCCTCACCGGAACCTCCTGAACGACCGATCGCCCCGCCTCACCGGGTGCCTCCCGCCACGTCAGCCTCGGGCTCGTCGTCCCCGACGGGGGCGGGGTCCAGGCCGGCCAGGGCGGCGATGGACTTGTCGGCGTCCGCCTCGGCGACGGCGCCGAGGAGCTCGGCGATGGCCTCGTTGACGATGGCCGGCTGCTCCAGCAGCACCAGGTGGGAGGCGCCGGGGACCAGGGTCAGCCGCGCCGTCGGGAGGCCCGCGGCGATGGCCTTGCTGTGCTCCACGGGGGTGAGCCAGTCCTTCTCGCCGACGACGACCGAGGTCGGGACCTTGTTCAGCACGTCGAGGGCGGAGAGCTTGTCGTGGGACATCAGCGCCGGGTAGAAGTCGGCGATCACGTCGGTGGGCGTAGAGCGGATCATGGACTCGGCGAAGTCGACGACCGTCGGGCTGACGGTGGACGGGTCGCCGAAGCCGAGGTAGCGCAGGGCGAGGAACGACACGTCGGTGCCCGCCTGGCGTCCCCGGTCGACGAGCGCGGCGCGGCGGCCGAGCACCGACACGGCGGGCGGCGCCGCCCAGTGGACCACCTTGGAGATCAGCGCGGGCAGCCCCAGCGTCAGCTCGGCCAGCCGTCCCGCCGACGTGGCGATCAGCGCCACGCCGCGGACCTTCTCGCCGAACAGCTCAGGATGGCTGTCGGCCAGCGCCATGACCGTCATGCCGCCCATGGAGTGCCCCACCAGCACGCACGGCCCGGGGACGAGCGCCTTGAGCACCTCGGCGAGGTCGTACCCCAGCCGGTCGATCGTGCAGTCCTCGGCGGGGGTGCGGGTGGACCGGCCGTGGCAGCGCTGGTCCCAGAACACCATGCGGTGGGTGTCGCGCAGCTCCCGGCGCTGGTAGTGCCAGGAGTCGAGGTTCAGCGTGTACCCGTGGCAGAACACGATGGTCAGCGGGGCGTTCTCCGGCCCGTCGACCTCGGCGTGCAGCTCCACGCCGTCGGAGGTCTTCACGACAACCGGACGGCCGCGCATCTCGCCGAACGGCTCGCTCGCCTCCAGATCGGGCCGCAGACGGATGCGCCCCACGGCGTACCGTTTTGCCAGGGCGCTGGCCGCCAGACCCGCCGATGCGGTTCCGACGATCGCCCCGGCGATCCCGATCTTGCGCCGCGACATTCCCGACCTCCTCTTACCGGTGAACGCGCGGGACGCGCGCACCAATCCTGGTCACGATCTCATGGGTGATCGTGCCCAGGGAATCGGCCCACTCCTGAGCGGTCGGCTCACCCGAGGTACCCGGCCCGAACAGGATCACCTCGTCCCCCTCACGCACGTCGTCGTCCCCCAGGTCGATCATGAACTGGTCCATGCAGACCCGGCCCGCGATCGTACGCCTGCGGCCCGCGGCCATGACCTGCCCACGGTTGGTCGCCGCACGCATGATCCCGTCGGCGTATCCGAGAGGGACCAGCCCGAGGGTGGTCTCGCGCTCGGTGGTGTAGAGGTGGCCGTACGACACCCCCGTGCCCGCCGGGACCCGCTTGGCCATCGCCAGCCGGGCCGTCAGCGTCATCGCGGGCCGCAGCCCGAAGTCGCCGAGCTCGGGGATCGGGCTCAGGCCGTACACGGCGATGCCCGGCCGCACCATGTCGTAGCGCGCGGCGGGCAGCGACACGGTGGCCGCGGAGTTGGCGATGTGCCGCAGCACGTGGGAGCCCCCGGCCCCGGCCTTCTCCGCGACCGCCAGGGCCTCGTCGAACGCCGCCAGCTGGCGGCCGATCGACGGGTGTCCCGGCATGTCGGCGCAGGCGAAGTGGGACCACAGGCCCACGATCTCGACGGCCCCGGTGGCCTGAAGGGCCAGCGCCCGGTCCACCAGCGCGGGCCACCCGGCCGCGGTGGCACCGCCCCGCGAGATGCCGGTGTCCGCCTTCAGGTGGACCCTGGCGGTGCGCCCGGCGCGACCGGCCGCGGCGGCGATGGCGTCGGCCACCCAGATGTCCCCCGCCGACAGCTCGACGCCGGCGGCGACCGCGTCCTGGAGCGGCTCGTCCGGCGTGATGATCCACGACAGGATCGGCGCGGTGACCCCGGCGGCCCGCAGCTGGAGGGCCTCCCGGAGGAAGGCGGTGCCGAGGCGGTCCGCCCCGGCGGCCAGGACGGCGCGGGCGCACGGCACCAGGCCGTGGCCGTAGGCGTCGGCCTTGACCGCGACCATCATCTCGGCACCGGGGGCGTGCCCGCGCAGCACCGCGATGTTGTGCTCGATCGCCGAGAGATCCACCCGCGCTTCGGCGGGCGTGCTGAGGGATGCGCTTATGGGAGACTCACCCTTTCGGTCTTCGCAGGCCGCGCCGCGGCGCGGAGCCGGTTCACCCGCCCGCCACCAGGGAGCGGATCGCGCCGGGGAGCTCCCGGGCGATGTCGAGGGCCGCGATCGGCGCCTCGCCGCCACCCGGGCCGCCCGCGGCCGCCCGGCCGGCCAGACCGTGGACGTACGCGGCGCAGGAGGCGGCGTCGAGCGCGCTCAGGCCGCCGGCGAGGTAGGCCCCGGCGATGCCGGCGAGCACGTCGCCGGTGCCTCCGGTGGCCAGCCACGGGGTGCCGGTGAGGTTCACCCTGACCGGCCCGCCCTCCTCGGCCACAAGGGTAGTCGACCCCTTGAGCAGCACCGTGACGCCGAGTTCCGCGGCCGCGCGGCGGGCGTAGTACAGCCGCCGGGCCTCGATCTCGTCCGCGGGCACGCCGAGGAGGCGGCCGAGCTCGCCGGTGTGCGGGGTGATCAGCGTGGGGGCCGCGCGGCGGAGCAGGGAGCGGTCGCGGGCGGCCAGGGTGAGGCCGTCGGCGTCGACCAGCGCGGGCACGCCGGCGGCCAGCGCGGACGCGGCCAGCGCGTGCGCGTCGTCGTCGGTGCCCATGCCCGGCCCCACCACCCACGCCTGCACCCTGCCGACGTCCTTGACGTCCTCGCCGGGGGAGACGACGGCGGTGACCGCCTCCGGCCAGCGGGCGCGCACCTGCCGTACCGGCTCGGCGGCGCCGGCGAAGCGCACCAGCCCGGCCCCGGCCCGCACGGCCCCGGCGACGGCGAGCACGGCGGCGCCGGTGAAGCGGTCGCTGCCGGCCACGACGCCGATCACGCCTCTGCGGTACTTGTTCGACTCGGCGCCGGGCCTGGGCAGCCTGCCCGCCACGTCGGGGCCGGTGAGCGCGACCACGCCGGGCTCCGGGAGGTACGGGCCGAGGCCGATGCCGGCCACCCGCAGGGCGCCGACGCGGGACGCGCCGGGGTCGATGAGCAGGCCCGCCTTGGCCGCGCCGAACGTCACGGTGAGATGGGCGGTCACCGCGTCGCCCTCCACCTCGCCGGTGCTCGCGTCCACGCCGCTCGGCACGTCCACGGCGACCACCACGCCCGGTGCCCCGGCCGCCAGCCGGGCCAGCCCGGCGTACGGCTCGCGCAGCGCCCCGGTGCCGCCGATGCCCACGAGGCCGTCCACCAGCACGTCCGCCCGATCGACCAGAGCGCGCACCGCGGGATCGGAGGTCCCCTGGGACAGGCCGAGGCGCCGACCGCCCGCGCGGGTCAGCTCGGCCAGGCCGTCCTCGTGCACGCGCTTCCCGGCGAGGACGGCGTCCACCCTGGCGCCCCGGCGGGCCAGCAGCGCCCCGGCGTACAGCGCGTCGCCGCCGTTGTCGCCGCTCCCGACCAGCAGCACCACCCGCGAGCCGTACACGCGGGGCAGCGCCTCCACGCACGCGACGGCCAGGGCGGTGGCCGCCCGCCGCATGAGGGTGCCCTCGGGCAGGAGGGCCATCAGCGCCCGCTCGGCCGTTCTGATCTCGTCGGACGTGTACGCGGTCAGCACCTCACCGAATCTAGCCGCCCCCGATCTCCGGCGGAAACGCGCCCCGCGAGCCATGGGCCCCGCGATCTCCGGCGGAAGGCGGCCGCGTCCTCACCCCTCGGCGATGACGTACGCGACGGCGAGCCCGCCGTCGTGGCTGAGCGACACGTGCCAGCGGGCCACCCCGAGGGCCGCCGCCACCTCGGCCGCCCGCCCGGTCACCGTCAGCACCGGGCGGCCGTGCCCGGCCGTGGTGATCTCGGCGTCCCTGTGGTCCAGGCCGGGCGGCGCGCCGAGCGCCTTGGCCACCGCCTCCTTCGCGGCGAACCTGGCGGCCAGCGACGGCAGCGGCAGCCCCCGCTCCGCGTCCGTGAACAGCCGGTCCCGCAGCCGGGGCGTGCGCGCCAGGGCGGCCTCCAGCCGGGCGATGTCCACGACGTCCACCCCGATGCCGACGATCACACTCATGAGCATAGAGTTCGGGGCCATGGAGGCACCGCACCCGTACGTCGAGCTCAGCCGCGCCCAGTGGCGGGAGCTGCGCGAGAACACGCCTCTCACGCTGACGGCCGCCGAGCTGGAGGAGCTGCGCGGCGTCGACGACCCCATCGACCTCGCCGAGGTCACCGACATCTACCTGCCGCTGACCCGCCTGCTGAACCTGCACTTCACCGGGGCCCGTCTGCGCAGCGCGGCGGTGAACACCTTCCTCGGCGACGACCAGCCGCCCCCGCCGTACATCCTCGGCATCGCGGGCAGCGTCGCGGTCGGCAAGTCGACCACCGCCCGCCTGCTGCACACCCTGCTGGCCCGCTGGCCCGAGCACCCCCGGGTCGACCTGATCACGACCGACTCGTTCCTGTACCCCAACAAGGTGCTGGAGGAGCGCGGCATCTCCCACCGCAAGGGCTTCCCCGAGAGCTACGACCGGCGGGCGCTGGTGCGCTTCGTGGCGGACGTCAAGGCGGGCGTGGAGGAGGTGCGCGCCCCCGTGTACAGCCACCTGGAGTACGACATCGTGCCGGAGGCGTCCCAGACCGTGCGGCGGCCGGACATCCTCGTCATCGAAGGCCTCAACGTGCTCCAGCCCGCTCCCCCGGCGGCGCTCGCGGTCAACGACTACTTCGACTTCTCGATCTACGTGGACGCCCGGGTCGAGGACATCAGGTCGTGGTACGTCGACCGCTTCCACAAGCTGCGCCGCACGGCGTTCGCCGACCCCAAGTCGTACTTCTCCTACATCGCCGAGCTGTCGGACGAGGACGCCACCAGGTTCGCCAGGCAGGTCTGGCGGGACGTCAACGAGCTGAACCTCGTCGAGAACATCGCCCCCACCCGGGGCCGGGCCGGGCTGATCCTCTACAAGGGCCCCGACCACTCGGTGCGCCGCGTGCGCCTGCGCCGCACCTAGGCTTCGATCATGCTGCACCTGAGGGTGATCTCCCCCGCCGCCCGCACCTCCGAGGTGCTCGCCATGCTGACCGACACGGCCGGCGTCACCAACGTGATCCTGCTGCCCGGCGCCGGGCAGCGGCCCGAGGGCGACCTCGTGATGTTCGAGGTGACCCGCGAGGGCGCCAACGCGGTCATCGAGCACCTCAAGGAGCTCGGCATCGCCGAGGAGGGCTCGATCGCCGTCGAGCGGGTCGACCTGTCGCTGTCCAAGGTCGCCGACGAGGCCGAGGCGCAGGTCCCCGGCGCGCCCGCCGACGCCGTGGTGTGGGACGAGCTGGCCGAGCAGATGTCGGACGACTGCCGCATCACCTGGGCGTTCCTAGCGTTCCTCACCATCGCCACCATGCTCGCGTCGATCGGGGTGCTGCTGCCGTCGATCATCCTGATCGTGGGGGCGATGGTGCTCGGGCCGGAGTTCGGCGCGGTGGCGGCGGTGTCGTTCGGGCTGCTGCGCCGGGACGGGCGGCTGATCACCGCGGCGCTGCGCACCCTGCTGATCGGGTTCGCCGTGGCCATCGCCGTCACCTGCGTGTTCGCCCTGGCGCTGCGGGGCCTCGGGTGGATCGGCCCTGACACGCTGAACGGCGGCCACGACGAGGTGACGTTCATCGTCAAGCCCGACCGCTGGTCGTTCATCGTGGCCCTGCTGGCGGGCGCCGCGGGGGTGCTGTCGGTCACCGCGGGCAAGTCCTCGGCCCTGGTCGGGGTCTTCATCTCGGTGACCACGGTCCCGGCCGCCGGGTACGCCGCCGTGGCCGTGGCGACCGGGCGGTGGGACGACGTCACCGGCTCCGCCGTGCAGCTGCTCGTCAACATCGTCGGCATGGTGATCGCCGGGACGGCCATCCTCCTCGTGCAGCGCGCGTTCTGGTCGAAGTACGGCCTGCGTATCACGCCGCCCGCCGCGCGGAGGAGGCACGATTCCTCCGTGTGAGGGAGCCGCCGGGGGTGCGGGCTTGGATAGTGTCCCTGGCATGACCATCCTCGCCACCGAGGGACTCACCAAGCGATTTCCGAGGGTGACGGCGCTCGACCGGCTCACCGTCACCATGGAGCCGGGCGTAACGGGCCTGGTCGGCGCGAACGGCGCGGGGAAGTCCACCTTGATCAAGATCCTGCTCGGACTGCTGCCGCCCACCGAGGGCCGCGCCTCCGTGCTCGGTCTTGACCCCGCCACCCAGGCGCTCGACATCCGCCGCACCGTCGGCTACATGCCCGAGCACGACTGCCTGCCGCCCGACGTCTCGGCCACCGAGTTCACCGTCCACATGGCCCGCATGTCGGGCCTGCCGCGCGGCGCCGCCCGCGAGCGCGCCGCCGACACGCTGCGGCACGTCGGCCTGTACGAGGAGCGCTACCGTCCCATCGGCGGCTACTCCACCGGCATGAAGCAGCGGGTCAAGCTGGCCCAGGCCCTGGTGCACGACCCCAGCCTGCTGTTCCTGGACGAGCCGACCAACGGCCTGGACCCCCGGGGCCGGGACGACATGCTGGAGCTGATCCGGCGCATCGGCTCCGAGTTCGGCATCAGCGTGATGGTGACCTCCCACCTGCTCGGCGAGCTCGAACGCGTCTGCGACCACGTCATCGTCATCGACGGCGGGCACCTGTTGCGCTCGTCGGCCATCGGGGACTTCACCCAGGCCACCCAGTTGATCACCGTCGAGGTGGAGGAGGGCGGGGACGCGCTCGCCGACCGGCTGCGCGCCGAGGGCCGCGTCGTCACCACGCACGGCCGCCTGCTCACCGTGGACGCCGGGGTGCCCGGCGCGCACGACCTGGTGCGGGACGCGGTGTGCGAGCTGAACCTGTCGCTGGTGCGCCTGGAACAGGGCCGCCACCGCATCGAGGACGTCTTCCGGGAGGAGGCCGCGAATGTCTGAGCCGGGCATCGCCCCCACGGCCGACCGGCCCATGCCGACCGGGGTCATCCACGACATCGGGTACCGCCACTACGACGGCCCGCGCCGCGGCCGGGACCACGCCTTCGCCGCGCTCACGCTCAACAGCCTGCGCGGGGTGTTCGGGCTGGGCCGCACCGCGCGGGCCAAGATCATGCCGTTCGTGCTCTTCGGGGTGATGATGCTGCCCGCGGTGGTGTCCATCGCGGTGATGGCCTTCATCAAGGAGCGCGCCATCCCGTACCCCGCGTACGCCGTCACCATGCAGGCCGTGCTCGCGGTCTTCCTGGCCGCGCAGTCGCCGTACCTCGTGGCGCCCGACCTGCGGTTCCGGGTGCTGCCGCTGTACATGTCCCGCCCCATCACGGCGCTGGACTACGTCGCGGCCAAGCTGAGCGCGATGGTCCTCGCGATGTTCCTGATGATCGCGCTCCCGCTGACCCTGCTGTTCGCCGGCGAGCTGCTGGTGGACCTGCCGGGCCCGCCGCACACGGGGGACTACTTCGCCGCGATGGGCACCGCGGTGATCTACGCGGTGCTGCTCGCCGCGATCGGCGTGGCGCTGGCGTCGTTCACGCCGCGCCGCGGGCTCGGCGTCGCCTCGGTGATCGCCGTCTACCTGCTGTCGTCGGCGGTGTCGGCGGTCCTGGTCGGCCTGCTGATGTCGACGAGCCGGGACGCCGCGGCGGCCTGGGCCTGGTACGTCAACCCGTTCTTCCTGGTGGACGCCGTGCAGAACTGGCTGTTCGGCGTCGCGGCCAACAACGACGGCGGCTATCCGCCGGACATCGGCGGTCCCGTGGCGGTCGCGGCCGTGGTCGCCCTCATCGCGCTGTGCATCGCCGCTCTCGTCCTCCGCTACCGCAAGGCGGCCGCGTCGTGAACATCGAACTCGCCCAGGTCTCCCGCTGGTACGGCAACGTGGTCGCGGTCAACGACGTCACCATGACGGTCGGCCCCGGCGTCACCGGCCTGCTCGGCCCGAACGGCGCGGGCAAGTCGACGTTGCTGCACATGATGGCCGGCTTCCTCGCCCCCTCCACCGGCACCGCCACGATGGACGGCAAGCCGATCTGGCGCAACCACCAGATCTACCGCTCCATCGGCCTGGTGCCCGAGCGCGAGGCGGTCTACGGCTTCCTCACCGGCTGGCAGTTCGTGTTGTCCGGCGCCAAGCTGCACGGCCTGCCGTCCCCCGAGGACGCCGCCGCCAAGGCCCTCGCCATGGTCGAGATGGAGGACGCCAAGGACCGGCGGATCGAGACTTACTCCAAGGGCATGCGCCAGCGGGTCAAGGTCGCCGCCGCGCTGGTGCACGACCCGCAGGTGCTGCTGCTGGACGAGCCGTTCAACGGCATGGACCCTCGCCAGCGCCTCCACCTGATGGACCTCGTGCGCGAGCTCGGCGCCGCCGGGCGCACCATCCTGTTCAGCTCGCACATCCTGGAGGAGGTCGAGCGGGTCGCCCAGCAGATCGAGGTGCTGGTCGCCGGGCGGCACGCCGCGTCCGGCGACTTCCGGGAGATCCGCAGGCGCATGACCGACCGGCCCCACCTGTTCCGGGTCCGCTCCAGCGACGACCGGCGGCTGGCCGCCGCGCTCATCGCCGACGCGTCCTCCGGGGCCGTCTCGCTCGGCACGGCCGGGCTGGAGGTCCAGGCCGTGGACTTCCGCCGGTTCACCTGGCTGCTCCCCCGGGTCGCCCGCGACGAAGGGATCACCCTCACCGAGGTGTCCCCGGCCGACGAGGACCTGGAAAGCGTCTTCTCCTACCTGATCTCCGGGAGCACACGATGAACTCCGTCGTCGCCGGCATCACCTTCCGCGCCGTGCTCGGGCGGCGCCGCGTGCTGCTCCTGCTGCTGCTCCCGCTGGTGCTGCTCGGCCTGGCCGTCCTGCTGAGGGCTCTCGGCAGCACCGACGAGAAGGCCGCGATCACCCTGATGCAGGTGTACGCGATCGGCACCATGCTCCCGCTGCTCGGGCTGATCGCGGGCACCGGCACCATCGCCCCCGAGATCGACGACGGCACGATCATCCACCTGCTGTCCAAGCCCATCTCCCGGCCGGTGATCGCCACCACCAAGTTCGCCGTCGCGGCGGTGCTGCTCGCGGCGTTCGCCACGGTGCCGACCTTCCTCGCGGGGTACCTGCTGCTGCGCGGCGAGGCGGGCATCGCGTACGGCTTCGCGGTGGGGTCGCTGGTCGGCGGCATCGCCTACGCGGCGGTGTTCCTGCTGCTCGGCGTGGTCACCCGGCACGCGGTGACGATCGGCATCATCTACGCCGTGGTCTGGGAGAACCTCGTCGGCGGCTACGTGCCGGGGGCACGGAACTTCTCCATCCAGCAGTGGGCGCAGACCTTCGCCGCCGAGATCAGCACCTCCGGGTTCCTGACGGCCTCGGTGAGCATGGGCTTCGCCGTGCCCGCCGTGCTGATCGTCACCGTCGGGTCGGTGGTGTGGGCCGGGCAGCGCCTGCGCGTGCTGTCCCTCACCGGGGACGAGTGACGTAACTTTCACGCTCCTCCCCGCGGCGACCTGCGCGGACCCCGCCGGGAGGTGAGCGGAGCTGTCGCACCGGGGGCGGCGCGTCTACCGTGAGCGCGTCGTCCCTGGAGGCGCGTCATGATCGACCGGGTGCTCTCCCGCCCGCTTCGCGGCCTGCTGGTGTTCCTCTGCGTCGCGGCGCTCGTCGCCGCCGGTACCGCCTGGCGGGCGTACGCCGTGCCGGACACCTCGGCTCCCGTCACCGGGAACTCCACCTACTTCGACGCTCTCGGCTCGCCTTACGGGGGGTGCGGGCTGCCCCAGGCGCAGCTGGACAGCCCGCACTTCGTCGCGCTGAACGTCTACAACACCCCCGGTGACTACGCCTTCTACCCGCGGCCCATCCCGCCGGCGCAGGCCGCCAGGATCGGCCTGTGGGACAACGGCCGCAACTGCGGGCGGTTCGTGCGGGTGTCGATCGGGGACTTCTGCACCGGGGTGAACGACGGCGCGGCCGGGCAGGCGTTCTGCCGCAACGGCTCGTGGGTCTCGGACGCCTACAACGGCGCCACCCTCACCATGATCGTCGCGGACAGCTGTGGCGACCCCAACGGGTGGTGCCGGGACGATCCCTACCACCTGGACCTCGCCAAGAACTCGATCAACCAGTTCGTCAGGAACGGGGCCCCGGTGGGGGACCTGCTGCCGAACCACTACAACAACCGGCGGGTGACCTGGTCGTTCGTCCCGGCACCCGACTACACCGGGGACATCCGCATCGGGTTCATGCAGGGGGCGCAGCGGTACTGGCCGGCCATCGCGGTCTCGCACCTGGCGAACGGCATCCACGGCGTGGAGTACTTCGCGGGCGGCACCTGGCAGCCGGCGCAGATGAACAGCGACATGGGGCAGTCGTTCATCATCGCCCCCCTCGTGACCGCGGGGACCGACTACCGCATCCGGGTCAGGGACGTCACCGACGCGCTGATCAACGGGGGGCGGGAGTACTCGTTCTCGCTGCCCACGTCCTGCGGCACGCAGTGCTCGGCGGCCTACACGGCGGCGACGTACACGACGAGCGGCGGTGGCACGGCCTCCCCGACGGTCACCGTGACCCCCACCGTGACCCCCACGGTGAGCCCCACCCCCACGCTCACCCCGACGCCGACCGCCACGCCCACCCCGACCACGGGCGCGCAGTGCCGGGTGACGTACGCGGCCAACGACTGGGGCGGCGGGTTCAGCGCGACCTTGACCTTCACCAACACCGGCACGATCCCGATCAACTCCTGG
Organism: Sphaerisporangium aureirubrum; assembly: GCF_042658925.1. Lineage (NCBI taxonomy): Bacteria > Bacillati > Actinomycetota > Actinomycetes > Streptosporangiales > Streptosporangiaceae > Sphaerisporangium > Sphaerisporangium aureirubrum. The sequence continues at coordinate 7,517 of NZ_JBHSRF010000108.1, read as the reverse complement.
ACCCTGCGGTTCGCCTTCCCCGGCAACCAGCGGGTCGGCCAGGGCTGGTCGGCGACCTGGTCGCAGTCCGGGGCCCAGGTGACCGCCACCAACCTGTCCTGGAACGGCTCGCTGCCCCCCGGCGGGTCGCTGCAGATCGGCTTCAACGGCACCTACACCGGGACCAACGCGCGGCCCACCTCCTACACGCTCAACGGAGTCGCGTGCGCCCTCGCCTAGGGCGAGCGGGTCCGCTCAGCGGCGGAACATGAGGCGTACGCAGATGCCGACGGCGATGCTGCCGACGGCGAAGAGCAGCAGCACGCAGGAGACCGCGAGCCCGACCAGCCACATGCCGCCGGCTTCCGGCGCGGGGACCGCCCCGCGCCAGCCGGACAGCAGGGCCTGTGGAACGGCGAACGGCACCAGCGCCGCCACGGCGGTGCGCACCGACGCCGTCACCCCGAGGATCACGCCGCCGAGCAGCACGGCCGCGAACAGCCAGGGGTAGAGCAGGGAGCGGAAGAACTCTCCGTCGGTGCCGGTGGCGGACAGCATCCACGTCACCAGGGCGCCGGCGGCGAAGGAGCAGGCGGCGAGCAGCCGATGCCTGTGCCGGTGCGTCACGAGCAGCCACCTTAGACGAGATGGGCTACGCGACGGATATACCGCGCCAAATGGGTTGAGTCTCCAGTTGCTGGAGAGTCCAAGGTTGGATATCGAAGGGCGGCGCCGGCACGGCGCGCACCCTCTATTCGATACGCCGACCCGAATGGATGAAGAAAATGGCAGATTTGGGCAACCTGACAGCCCGTGAGCGGCAACTGATCATCGACGAGTTCGTCCAGCAGGCGTTCGCCGGCATCGACTCCGGCGCGCCGGGCGCCGGAATCGCCCGGGGGATGCGCCAGTTGCCTGACGACGCCCCGGACGACCTCGGCCCCGAACAGGCGGCGGCCTGGGCCGAACTGACCGGATTGATGGCCGACGAGTCCTTCCGGCAGCGGGTCCGCCAGATGGCGGTGACCGGCGCGCGAGGGGAGACCCAGCCGGAGTACGACCCCGCGCCGATCACCGAGCACGCGGGCGCCGCCGCCGCGGCGGGCGTCGCGCCGGAGTCCGCCCAGGGCAGGGAGATCACGGACCGCATCGTCGGCGCGGACACCCCCGCCATCGACCGGACCCGGCTCGCCGACCAGATCGAGATCTTCACCGACCGGCGCGTGGAGCGCTACTGGGAACTCCTGGGCGTGCTGAACGGCCGTCCGGCCTTCACGCCGGCCACCCCGGCCTTCGAGTGGTTCGCCGCCGCCCTGCGCGCGCACGCCTGACGCGAAAGGCGGGGCCCCGGTGTCCGGAGCCCCGCCTTGACGCGTACGAGCCACGCCCTGAGCGCGTGAGGGTCAGCCGCAGGTGGTGCGGACCACCTCGGCGAGACGGGCCGCGAGCTGCTCGGCCTCGTCCTGGGACTCGGCCTCCACCATGACGCGGACCATCGGCTCGGTGCCGCTCGGGCGGATCAGCACCCGCCCGGTGTCGCCGAGAGAGCGTTCCACGTCGGCCACGGCGGCGGCGAGTTCGCCCGACGACGCCGCCTTGACCTTGGAGACGTCCCTGACGTTCACCAGCACCTGGGGCAGCCGGGTCATGGCCGCCGCCAGCTCGTCGAGGGGGCGGCCCGAGCGGGCCACCTCGGCGAGCAGGTGGAGCGAGGTGAGCAGGCCGTCCCCGGTGGTGGCGTGGTCGAGCATCACGACATGCCCTGACTGCTCGCCGCCGAGGTTGAAGCCGCCCTCCTTCATGGCCTCCAGGACGTAACGGTCGCCCACCGCCGTCTCGACCATGGTGAGACCGGCCTTGCGCAGCGCGATCTTGAACCCGAGGTTGGACATGATGGTCGCGACCACGGTGTCCTTGGTCAGCGTGCCCGCCGCGTGCATGGACAGCGCGAGGATCAGCATGATCTGGTCGCCGTCCACCACCTCGCCGGACGGGGTGACCGCCAGGCACCGGTCGGCGTCGCCGTCGTAGGCGATGCCGGCGTCCGCGCCCTGCTCGACGACCGCGGCCCGCAGCGCGTCGAGATGGGTGGAACCCACACCCTCGTTGATGTTGAGACCGTCCGGCGCGGCGCCGATGGTCTCCACCAGCGCGCCCGCGCGCAGCAGCGCCTCCGGCGCCACCATGTGCGCGGCGCCGTGCGCGCAGTCCAGGACCACGCGCATGCCGTCCAGCCGGCCCGGCAGGGACGTCAGCACATGGGAGACATAACGGTCGGCCTCGCCGAACGCGTCGCGCACCCGGCCGACCGCGGCGCCCACCGGGCGGTTCCACTTCTCGCCGAGCCGCTGCTCGATGTCGTTCTCCACCGCGTCGGGCAGCTTGAAGCCGCCGCGGGCGAAGAACTTGATCCCGTTGTCCGGCGCGGGGTTGTGCGACGCGGACAGCATGACCCCGAGATCGGCCCCGAGGGCCGAGGTGAGGTACGCCACCGCGGGGGTGGGCAGCACGCCGAGACGCAGCACGTCCACCCCGGACGACGCGAGACCGGCGACCACCGCGGCCTCCAGGAACTCCCCGGAGGCACGCGGGTCCCGGCCCACGACGGCGACCGGGCGGCCACGCCGCCCGACGCTCGACGCGAACGCGCCGGCATCACCGAGGACGTGAGCCGCCGCGACCGACAGGTCCATGGCGAGCTCGGCCGTGAGGTCGCGACCCGCGACCCCACGGACGCCGTCGGTGCCGAACAACCGGCCCGTCAACGCTTGCTGTACTGCGGAGCCTTGCGGGCCTTCTTGAGGCCGTACTTCTTCCGCTCCTTCACCCGGGCGTCCCGGGTCAGGAAGCCGGCCTTCTTCAGCGGCGCCCGGTTGACCTCGGTGTCCAGGACGGTCAGCGCGCGGGCCAGGCCCATGCGCAGCGCGCCGGCCTGACCGGTCACGCCGCCACCGTCGATGCGCGCGAACACGTCGAACTGGTCCTCGGCGCCGAGCGTCACGAAGGGCTCGTTGACGATCTGCTGGTGGACCTTGTTCGGGAAGTAGTTGTCCAGCGTGCGACCGTTGATGGTCCACTTGCCGGTGCCCGGCACGATGCGCACGCGGGCGACCGCCTCCTTGCGGCGGCCGGTGCCGTACGAGTTGCCCGTGGTGATGGGCTTGCGCGCGGGGGTGTCGCCGGCGGGAGCGGACTCGGTGGTGTACTCGGACGGGAACTCTTCAGGGCTCTCCGCAATGTCCACTTCGCCCTCGAGGGGCGTCTCGACACCGGTGGGCTCGGCCACGGTTCTCCTCTAACTTTCGATCTTGGCGTCAGCCGTCGGCCAACGGTGTACGACTACTGGGCGACTTTGGTGAGCTCGAACGGCACCGGACGCTGAGCGGCGTGCGGGTGCTCGGAACCGGCGTACACCTTGAGCTTCTTGGCCATCTTCCGGCCGAGGGCGTTCTTCGGGAGCATGCCCTTGACGGCCTTCTCGACCGCGCGGTCCGGGCGCTTCTCCATCAGCTCGCTGTAGGGCACCGCGCGCAGACCACCGGGGTAGCCGGAGTGGCGGTACGCCTTCTTCTGCTCGAGCTTGTTGCCGGTCAGGGTCACCTTGCCGGCGTTGATGACGATGACGAAGTCACCGGTGTCGACGTGCGGCGCGAAGATCGGCTTGTGCTTACCGCGGAGCAACGTCGCGACGTGGGTGGCCAGCCGACCCAGCACCACGTCGGTGGCGTCGATGACGTACCACTGACGCTCAACGTCGGTGGCCTTAGGGGTGAACGTGCGCACGGTGGTAAGCCATTCTGGTCGGGTTCGGCATCATAATGATCATGAAGATCGTGGGCGAGCGCACGACGCCCAGACCTTCCGTCTCCACGAACAGGGAGATGACGCCGGACGCGCCGCGCATCGGTCTCGACGGACCGATCCGCACACAACAAATCAACAGGATACCGGTAGCGGCCCGTGCGGGTCAAAACGACTCGCGGATCGCCCGGTGTCCTCGTCCAGTGTACGGCCGTTCAGCGACTGTTCCGCGAATCAGGTAACCCTCGTCTCTTCTTTAACATTGGACAACCTCTCTATATTTGACAGCGGTATGTGCCAGCGCTTCCATCTCCGGCAGACCCAGCGGTCTCCCCGTCGCCGGGCCCACGTGGGTCTGTTGGCATGCCTGGTCGGATTCCTGCTCGGCGCGACGGCGATCTCGTGGCTGGACGCCGCCAGGGAGGCGCCGCGCGACATCTATCTGCAGCCCGGCACGCCGACCCCCATGGCCAGCCGGTTGCTCGCCGCGCCCGAGCCCGCGGGCGGACGCCCGCCGCTGGCCCGCGTCGCCCGCCCCGAGGTTCAGCCCACCGGCGTGACGCGCCCCGGCCCCCGGGCCACGCCGAGCGGCGCGGAGAGGCCGTCCAACTCCATCGACGGCTCCGGCTCGGGTGCCGGCTCCGGCTCCGGCGGCACCGCCGGCACGAAGGTCGGCACCGTGGGCGGCGCCACCGACACCGGGCCGTCCGGCGCGGAAGGGCTGCCGCCCGCGCAGCTGGAGGCGGCGGCCGTCCGCCTCACCAACCAGGAGCGGACCCGCCGCGGCTGCGCCCCCCTGCGGGTGGACTCGCGGCTGACCCGATCCGCCCGCGCCCACAGCCGGGACATGGCCGCCAAGGGCTACTTCGACCACACCTCGCCCCAGGGCACCACGCCCTGGCAGCGCATGGCCCGCGCCGGGTACTCCAACAGCGCGGCGGAGAACATCGCCCGCGGGTACTCCTCGGCCGAGGAGACCGTGCGCGGCTGGATGAACAACGCCGGACACCGCCGCAACATCCTGAACTGCCAGATCAGCACGGTCGGAGTGGGCGTCGCGTACGGCGGCGGGGACACCTGGTGGACCCAGGACTTCGGCTATTCCTGACCTGTTATGTCGCGGTCCCGAGTTAGTCTCGGCGCATGGGTTACCCCGGGGAACAGCCACCGCGCCGCCAGCCGTACCGCCCGTACGAGCCGCCACCCTCCACCCCACCCCCCGACTCCACCCCCGGCGGCCCGGCCGACCCCTGGCCCACCCCCTCCCTCCCCGCGGAGCCCACCCACTCCACGGATCCCACACGCTTCCCGGACCTCTCGCACTCCGCGGACCCGTCACGCTCCCAGGCCCCCTCGTGGCCGAGCGCCGACCCGTCCCCCTCCTCGTCCTGGCCCCAGCCGGACCGCGGCTCCTCCCGGCCCGAAGCCAGCCCGCCCGCCTCCCCGTCCTGGCCTCAGACCGACCCCTGGTCCTCCGCCGAGCCGTCCGCCGCATCGGAACCCCCTGGCCAGTACTCCCGGCCTCTGTCCCGCATGGAGGAACGCCGCCGCCGCGCCGAGGCCGCCCTCAACGGAGAAACCGGCTCACCCACGGGTTCCCCCGGCGCGGGTTCCCCCGGCACGAGCTCGTTCGGCGCCGGCCTCCCTGGGACGGAGTCCCCTGGCGCCGGTTCGTCCACCGCCGCTTCGTCCGGCGCGGGCTCGCCCGGTGCGGGTTCCTCCGGCATCGGGTCGTCCGGTGCGGGGGCGCCTGGGACCGGGGCGTTCTCGGCGTCGCCGTTCGGGGCCGCGTCGTTCGGCGCCGGGCGGAACTTCGGGGAGGACGCCGCGGCGCATCCCCTTGAAATGCCCAGGCGGCCGACCGGCATCGATCCCTTCGAGGCGCGGACGCCGTCCGCCGACCCGTACTCCACCCGGCGGAACGAGACGTTCCCCGGGCAGGGCCCGAGCACCGACCCGTTCGAGGCGCAGCAGGGCGGGGCGTCGCAGGCACGGCCGCGCGACCCGTTCCAGGCATGGGCCGCCCCCGCCGCCCCGGACCCCTCCGCGGGGGAGAACCCCTTCACGGCACGGCAGGCACCCAGCAGGCCGTTCGCCGAGTCCCGCACCGACCAGCACTTCCAGGAGCAGCGAAGCGGTTCCTCCGACACGCTCCGCACTCCGACCGACCCCTTCCAGGTGGTGCGCCCGCAGACCGAGCCCCCCCAGGAGCGAACCACCCGAAGCAACCCCTTCGCCGCCCCGACCACCACCGAGACCACCGGCCCCGGCACGCCCGGCACCGGAACCGGGCCGTTCGGCACTGGAACCGGTACCGGATCACTCGGCACTGGAACCGGTACCGGGCCGTTCGGCACTGGAACCGGATCGCGCGGCGCGGGAGCCGGAACCGGGCCGTTCGGCACCGGGACCGGTGCGTTCGGCACCCGCGACCCGGGCGAAGCCTTCGGTGCCTCGGCAACGACCACAGGCGGGCGTCCCGCCACAGGCGCGGGCGGCCGTCCCGGCACGAGCACCGGCCCGGGAGTGGGCTCCGGCGCGGGCGGCAGCGGTCCCGGCTGGGCCTTCGGCGAGCGGGGTACCGGGGCGGGCGAGACCGCGGCGTCCGGGAGCCAGGGCCGTACGGCCGCCGGCGGGTCGTCCGGGCGGCGGGGTGGAGGTCGTGGGACGGACGAGGAGAGTACGCGTCCGCCGCAGCCGCCGTCGCGGGAGCGCCGGCGCGAGCCCGAGGAGCCGGGGCGCCGGTCACGGGTCCCGCTGCTGCTCGCGGGCGGCGTCGCGGCGCTGCTCGTCGCGGGTGGCGCGATCGTCATCGTCACCAGCGGCGGGGGCACCCCGGCGGGCACGGCCGCGACCGCGTCGCCGCGCCCCGCGGGCCAGGTCCCGCTCGTCGGCACGCCGAACGACAAGGACGGCTACGCCGGGTCCCGCAAGACCGACCCCCAGCCGCTGACCCTGAACGAGCTGTTCGGCCGCAGGAAGATCACCACCAAGGGCCGCACGTACCAGATGACGGTGCGCCGCGCCGACAAGAAGTGCAAGGACGCCGTGCACGGCACCGCCATGCAGAAGGCCCTCACCTCCGGCGGCTGCACCCAGTTCCTGCGCGCCAGCTTCCGTGACGCCCCCGGCGCCCTCATCGGCACGGTCGGGGTGGCCAACCTCAGGACCGCCGCCGCGGCCGTCAAGGCCGCCAAGGTGGGCCGTGGCGGCGAGCTGGAGGACTACGTCAACCCGCTGCAGGGCAAGGACCCCGCGACCAAGCTGCTCGGCAGCGGCACGGACTCCTACGCCATCGCCTGGTCACAGGGCCACTACCTCGTCCTCCTGTGGTTCCAGTACAAGGACGGCCACAAGCCCAGCAAGACCGAGCTGAAGCGCCTCAACCGCGCGGCCGTGGACATCACCGAAGCGAGCGTCTTCAGCGCCCTGGACACCCGAGCCCTCACCGGCGCCCGCGCAAATTGACCCCCCAAACACCCCATTTCCCCACTTAACCCGACAAATCAGGCGACAAACTAGACCGGGAAACGCCCATAGCGGTATGCCGGTCGCCGACTCTGGATACGCTTCCGCGTATGCGTGGCCAGGATTCCGGCTCCGAGCACGAACGCCAGTCCGAGAGCTCAGGGGCTCCCGCAATGCCACCCCCGAGCTTCGGCCAGCCCCACGTGCCCCAGCCCGAGCAAAACCCGTCCCCCCCCACCCCAGAGGGCTCGACGTGGTTCCACGACCCC
>NZ_JBHSRF010000107.1:0-25131 GCF_042658925.1 Sphaerisporangium aureirubrum | reverse complement strand
CCCGCGGAAACCTCCCGCCCCGCCTCTCCCACCACCGGATAAGGTCCCGCCCCCACCGGATACGGACCAGCCGACGCCCCCGGACGCGCCCCCGCCGTCCCCCCGGCCCCCGGCCCCACCCCCGCCTCCGGCCGCTCCCGCTCGTCCCGCAGAATGCCCAGCAACTCATCCCTACGCCCCAGCAGCCGCGCCTCCCGCGTCCGCACCCCCGCGAGCGCCTCGTCCACCCGCCACAACTCCACCGCCACCGGCCCCCACAACGGCAACGCACACTCCGGACACCGAACAACAGCCTCCGACACCGAAACCCCGTCGCCGCCTAACCCCGCCCCACAGTCCGGGCACCTCACATCTCCACGCATAAGAGAACAATGAGGCCTTCAGCTCACCCCTCGCATCAAGCCACCGAGCAAGATCAGGAATCGTAGGGCAGCAGCACGAAATGGTCCGCCCCCCACAACGGCCGCAACCTGCGGAAGTGCCGCTGGTCCAGGGTCAATAGGCGGGTCGTACGGTAACGATCGGCAAGGACCACGTTCGAAGCATCAGCGACACCGATGTAGTCCTTGACGTCCTGGTACTGGCCGGTCACCGCAAGCGCGGCGGCATGATCATCGGCTGTCCACTCGGCCAGCTCGTACGCCTCGCTGACGATATCCTCGGCGAACCTGCGAGCGGCAGCCACACCGAGCCTGCTCCACAGCATGTAGTCCGCCTCCGCGACGATCAGCGGAGAGACGATCAACCGCTCAGTGGTCCCAGACAGCAGATCCGCGATCGACGCGTGCTCGTCATAAGCCTCGTCGAAGATCGCGAGAATCGCACTGGTGTCGACGACGACGGCCTTCAAGTTCCGAAACCGCCCGCGAGCTCGGCGTCGATCTCCTCAGAGGTCAGCGGACGCGAGCTACGAAACCCCCCGACAGACGGCTTCGGACGAGGTACGCGCTGATCAATCAGCTTCTCGATCTCCTGAGCGAGCGTCAGCCCATCGGCGGCCGCCAGCCGATGCAGCCGATCACGTGTGCTCTTGGGCACCTTGATCGTCGTGACAGTCATACCGCTCAGTATACCGTTCGGCTCTTCCCGGCGGCTTTGAAGGAAAAATACAGCCCGAGCGGAGCGAGGACCATTTCAGCGGGTGGACGCTGTCTGAATGGGCGAGGGGGCCGTTCCGGGAGGGTTTTGTCCCGGAACGGCCGAGGGGATCAGTTCAGGCCGAAGAGGATCTTGATGGGGCCTATGGCGAAGTAGACGACGAAGAGAGCGGTGACGAGCCAGAGGAGGGGGTGGACTTCTCGGGACTTGCCCTTGATGGCCTTGATGAGGACGTAGGAGATGAAGCCGGCGCCGATGCCGTTGCTGATGCTGTAGGTGAAGGGCATCAGGACGATGGTCAGGAAGGCGGGGATGGCTATCTCGTAGTCGGTGAAGTCGATGTCGCGGATGGCGGTCATCATCAGGAAGCCGACGATCACCAGGGCGGGGGCGGCGGCCTCGTAGGGGACGATGTCCACCAGGGGGGAGAGGAAGACGGCCAACAGGAACAGGATGCCGGTGATGATGCTGGCGAAGCCTGTGCGGGCTCCCTCGCCCACGCCGGCGGCCGATTCGATGTAGGTGGTGTTGGAGGACGTCGAGGCGGCACCGCCGGCGGCGGCGGCCACCGAGTCGATCAGGAGGATCTCGCGGGTGCGGGGGAGGGTGCCGTCGGCGTTGACCAGGCCCGCCTGGCCACCTACGCCCACCACGGTGCCCATGGTGTCGAAGAAGTCGGTGATCAGCAGGGTGAAGACCAGCAGGACGGCCAGGACGATGCTGATCTTGCCGAACGAGCCGAACAGGCTGAACTGACCGATCAGGCTGAGATCGGGGGCGCCGACGATCCGCTCGGGGAAGGCGGGGACGACCAGGTTCCAGCCGAGAGGGTTCTTGCCGCCCAGGGACGGGCCCACCTGCGCGATGGCCTCGACGACGATGGCCAGGATCGTCGTGCCGACGATGCCGATCAGGATGGCGCCCTTGACCCTGCGGGCGACCAGCACCGCCGTGACCAGCAGGCCCACGACGAACACGAAGATGGGCCAGCTGGTCAGCGACCCGCCGATGCCGAGTTCCAGCGGCGTGCCGGCGGCCTTGCGCACGAAACCGGAGTCGACGAAGCCGATCAGGGCGATGAACAGGCCGATGCCCACGCTGATCGCGGTCTTGAGCTGCATCGGGATCGCGTGGAACACCGCGGTGCGGAACCCGGTCAGCACCAGCACCGTGATCACGATGCCTTCCAGCACGATCAGGCCCATCGCGTCCTCCCACGACATCAGGGGAGCGATGCCGAAGGCGACGAACGCGTTCAGGCCGAGGCCGGCGGCGAGGGCGAAGGGCACCCGGCCGACGACACCCATCAGTATGGTCAGCACTCCGGCGACCAGGGCGGTGGCGGCGGCGATCATGCCGTAGTTCGCCATGCTCCCGTCGCCGAGGAACTGGCCGTCCGCGTCCTTGGCTCCGCCGAGGATCAGCGGGTTGAGGACGACGATGTACGCCATCGTGAAGAAGGTGGCCAGACCGCCACGGATCTCACGGCTCATCGTCGACTGACGCTCAGAGATCCCGAAAAAGCGGTCAATCCACCCCATAAGGCCCGTGGGGTGCGAAGAGGGGGAGGTAATCTCGCTCACGCGGGCAGAGTGACAGGTGGGGTTGAGCGGCGGGAAGACCTAGTTCGCCCCCGTGGTCCGATCGAGACCAACTTGTACGCGGTTCGGAGCCTGCGAGGCCCACGGAGCCCCCGGCGGGGCAGGATCAGGCGGCGAGCTGGTACGACCCGCCGAGCACCACGCCAGGGGTTCTCGCCTAGGGTGGATGCGTGAACGAGCCGCGCCCCCCGGACCTCGCGCCGTTGAAGACCAACGACGCGGCGACCATCCTCGCGGGCACCGGCCTGTGGGCGGTCGCCCTGATCGTGCTGTTGATCGTGCAGCCCGGTCCGGACCGCCAGTGGTGGATCTGGACCTGCGTGGCTGGAATCGGGCTCGGCCTCTTCGGCGTCTGGCACGTCCGCCGCCGGGACCGCCGCGAGGGACTCGAAGGCCACGAGGGACCCGAGTCCCGCACGACGCCCCCGGGGGACGGCGACGGGACCGGGGAACCGCCGCGGCGGCAGCACGAGGACAGCGGCGGGCCGGCCCGCCTGAGCGGCCACCGCGACCAGCCCTGACCGCAGGGCTCAGGAGTCCAGGTCGGACTCCGCCAGCAGGACGGGGACGGCGTCCGGGTCGCGCAGCAGCGCGGCCACGGCGAGGCGGTCGCCCCACTGCCCGGTGGCCCAGGCGAGCCCCCGGGCCAGGCCCTCGACGGTGCCCGCGTGCACGGCGCCCTCGAAGAACCGCCACGACACCGGCACCCCGTCGACGGTCAGCCCGGAGTGCTCGACGAAGGACGCGGGGGCCGACGGCAGCAGGGACCGGACCTGCGGCGGCACCGGCCGCTCCTGACCGGTCGAGGTCACCTCGCCCGGCGTCTCCTCACCGGCCACCGGCAGGTCCAGCAGCTCCGACAGCGCCTCGGCCAGCTCGGACGGCGCCAGCACGAGCGGCCGGGTGGCCACCACGGGCAGCAGGTCGGGCGCCTCCACGACGACCGGCCCGCCGGTGGCGGTGAGGCCCTCGGGCACCGGGCCGCCGTTGCCGCCGACCGGGTGCCCGTCCTCGGCGTCGGCGACGACGATCTGCCCGCCCAGCACGGCCCGCACGGCGGTGGGCGGCGCCACCCGGGACGGCTCGACGGCGGCCAGCGCGATCCACAACGACCGCAGCTGGGGCCGGTCGACCTCCAAGGACGGGTCCGCCAGCAGGTCGAGCAGCTCGTCGGGCCCGCCGTGCCCGGCCAGCAGGTCGGCGAGCGTGGTGCGCACCCCGATCATGGACAGCGCGGTGGCGTCCAGCCCGGCGGGCGCGTCGCCGTAAAGGCCGTAGAGCAGCGGGTCGCCGTCCGGCACCCGCAGCGACGTGGGGCGGCGGCCGTCCAGCACGGGGTGGCGGGACAACCACCACGCGGTGTAAGACGGGGCCTCGGCCACCTCGCCGTCGACCAGGGCGCGCAGCGGCTGGAGCGCGGCGCGCAGCGGCGGCCGGGTCAGCAGGGTCAGCGCGGACGACCAGTCGGCGACGTACTCGAGGTCCCGCACGGCGGTGAACTCCCGGGCCACCGGCGGCACCGAGGCCTCGGGCAGCACGTCCAGCACCGCGTCCAGCCAGTCGTCCTCGCCGTCGAGGTCGTGGTCGCACTCGTCGGGGTCGAGCAGGACGTCGTTGTCGTTGACCACGGCGAAGCCGTCCAGGACGCCCGCCGCCTCCAGCACGCGGCTGCCGTACCGCTCGACCAGGTCGGGCGCGGCCACGCCGAACGGCACGTCCTGGTCGATCAGCCCGGCCAGCGACCCGCCGCCGAGCAGCAGCTCCCCGGCGGGGTACAGCTCGCCGTCGGCGCCGCGCAGCGCCAGCGCCGACAACCACGGCGCCTCCCCCGCGGTGAGCCCTGCGGCGTCGACCAGGGCGAGCACGGCCTGCGCGACCGGCTCGGGATCGGAGCTGTCCAGCGACTCCGACACGGTGGCCCGGGTGAGAGGGTCCTCCAGCACGCTGCGCGGGGTCGCCTCGGCGGCGCCGAGCCGCAGCAGCAGCGGATGGGCCGCCTCGGGATGCACGACGCGCAGCCCGAGCGGCCCGAGCAGCGCGGCGTCCAGCGACGAGCCGTCGGTGAGCACCAGCGTGCCGCGCGGGCCGCGCACGAGGCGCCCGTCGGCCAGCGGGACGGGCAGCGCGCCGAGGGCCTCCCGGTCGTCGGCCGGGATCACGTCGTACACCTGGTGCCACCAGGCGGGCGAGGCGTCGTCGACCGCGTCCCCGGACAACATGTCGATCACGTCGGCGAGCTCGACCCGCCTGACGCCGAGGGTGGTGAGCGCGGGATGCCGCGAGGCCCACCCTGCGGGCAGCAGGCCGGGCACCGCGTGCGAGATCCGGTCCAGGAACTCGGCGGTCCCCGCCACGGCGGACGCCTCCCGTCCGGCCACCACGTACGCCGGGCCGTCCTCGGCGGGAGCGGGCGCGGCCTCCGCGTCGGCGGGCGGCGAGAGGGCGGGCAGGAGCGGCGTGGCGGGCAGGAGGCGGAGGATGGCGCGGCGGATCGCGGCGTCAAGCTCGCCCTTGCCCATCAGGCCGGGCACGAGATCGAGCAGGGCGGGCGTCTTCGGCAGCGTGCCGAGCAGCCGCAGGTAGGCCTCGGCGGCCCGCGCGACCAGGAACGTGGTCAGCGGGCCGGTGGCGACGTGCCGGCGGTCGGTGGTCAGCGGGAACGTGGCGATGAGCAGCGCGGGGAGGTCCAGCGGCTCGTCGCTCGGCGTGGGAGCGTGCACCACAGGGGCGACGTCCCCGGGCAGGCGCCCGAGGCCCGCGGGCACGGCCCAGCGGACCAGCCAGCTCGGCCGGGCCCGCTCCTCGGTGGGACGGTCGGCGTACAGCTCGGCCACCTGATCGGCGGTGAACGTCCCCGACTCCTCCACCACCCGCCAGCCTTCGGCGGTGACGGCGCGCAGCTCGCCCTCGACCTCGATCTCGATCAGCGAGAGGGCGGGCATGGCCAGCGGCAGCGCGGGCCCGGTCGCGTCCAGCATCTGGCGCACGGCCCGCTCAACGGCCTCGTCGCGCAGCGGCAGCCGCACGACGGTGTCGAAGCCGTCCGGGACGGCGACGGGCTCGGTCTCGAACGGCAGGCGCAGCAGCGGCACGTGGCCGTCGCGCTCGGCCAGCTCGCCGGTCAGCTCGGGCCGCTTGCCGACCAGCGCGGTGGTCTCGGCCCGGGACCAGCGGACCGCCCCGGTGGCCCGGGAACAGATCAGCGGCTCGTCGCAGACCGACACGACGGCCGCGAAGCCCACGCCGAACCGCCCGACCGCGCCCTGTTCGTCCCGCTTGCCGGACACGCGGAGCGTGGAAAGGCCCTCGACGCCGGTGGCGTCCAGCGGGGCCCCGGTGTTGGCGGCGGTGAGCACGCCGCCCGTCAAGCTCAGCCGGAGCCGTCCCGGCACCCCGGCGCGCAGCGCGGCGTCGGCGGCGTTCTGCGCCAGCTCGACGATCAGGCGGTCGCGGTACCCGCCGAGCGCGAAGTCCTCTTCGGCGTTGGCGTCCTCGCGGAACCTCGCGGGCGAGGCCGTCCAGGCGGCGAGGACGGTCGTGCGCAGATGTTCGGTGCCAAAGATGTCAGTCACCAGTCACGTCCCAAAAGGTCATGGAGGCGGGCGCCCGTCGCCGTGTCCGGGGATGGGGGGCCGGTCGTCCCGCGAGGGCCGCGGGACGACGGGACGGCGCGCCGCCGGAGGTCAGGAGTGGCCGAAAGGCTCGGCGTCCTCCTCGGGCACGGAGCCAGGGGCCGGTGCGCCGTCGTCCATCAGGTCGTAGCCGAGATCGTCGAGGATGGGCGTCGCCTGCTCGGCGCCGACCTGCACCACCGCCGCCTCGGAGTGCGCGCCGCAGCCGTGGTCGGCGGCCACCACCTTGCCGTCGTCCGGGGCGTACTCGTTGGCGCAGACCCCGAAGCCGAGGCGCAGCGACCCGGCGAGCGGCCAGTAGAAGCCGCAGGTGGAGCACTGGGCCGGGGCGGCGTGCGCGATCGGGGTGTGCGGGCCGGAGTCCCCGGCGTGCCAGCGGTCCACCGCGCGGTCACGGCCGATCGCCGACAGCACCCGGGCCCGGCCGAGGCCGTACTCGAAGAGCATCTGGTGGTCGGGGTCGTCGTCGACCTGGGTGAACCCCGGGGCGAGCCGGTCGTCGTCGTCGGAGGTGGGCAGCAGGTCGCCGACGCCGAGGTCGCCCGGCCGCAGCCGCTCGCTCCACGGCACCCACGCCGGCGGCATCAGCGCGCCGGTGCCGGGCAGCAGCACCGTCTCGCTCACCGTCACGTTGCGGGCGCGGGAGGCGCGGGCCACGGTGATGGCCCAGCGCCAGCCGTGGTACGCGCGGTCGAGGCACGCGAAATAGTGGGTGACGACCCGTTCGGCCTCACCGGCGAAGCCGAGGTGCTCGCCCACCTCGCCGGGACGGGCGATCTGCTCGGCCGCGGCACGGGCGAGGTCGGCTGCGTCGGCACAGGCCTGGTCGACGGCGAAGGAACGAGTGCGACTCACACTGTCAATTCTCACCCATGTCACGAGCGGACATCACGCCTATCGGTCGGGTAAGACTGTAAACCGAAGCGGCAGACCGGACCAGGGAGATCAACGACACGGAAATCGAGCGCGAAGGGAGGGAGCGTGGGCCGGGGCCGGGGTGACGGCGAGCCGCTCACGCGGGCGTGATGGCGGGTGCCTGGGAGCGGGCGCGCCGGGCCGGCCGTGCCATGGCGGGCGCCGGGCGCGGCACGCTGCGCGCGAGCCGCACGGCGGCGACCCGGACGGCGTCGGCGGGCCGGGTCACGGCCAAGGGCATGGCCCGCGCCGGGCGTGGCGTCGGCCACGCCACTCGCAGGCTGACCTACGCGCAGGGCGCGGGCCGCACCGGGCTCGGGCGGCTGATCGAGCTCACCGCCGCGCAGAGCGCCGGGGACGCGCTGATCACGGTCTCGCTGGCGGGCACGCTGCTGTTCGGGCTCCCGGTGGACCAGGCGCGCGGCCAGGTGGCGCTGTACCTGTTGATCACGATGGTGCCGTTCACCGTGGTGGCGCCGTTCGTCGGGCCGGTCCTGGACCGCTTCCGCTCCGGGCGCCGCTACGTGATGGCGGGCACGCTGTTCGCGCGGGGCCTGCTGTGCTGGGCGATGGCGGCGGCCATCGGTCCCGCCGACGGGCTCACGCTGTTCCCCGCCGCGCTCGCGGTGCTGGTGCTCTCCAAGGCCTACAACGTGTCGCGCGCCGCGACCATGCCGAGCGTGCTGCCCGCCGACATCGGCCTGGTGACGGCGAACGCCAGGGTGGCGCTGTTCTCGCTGGTGTCGGCGGGTGTGACGGCCGCGGCGGGCGTGGGGCTGGCGGCCTGGATCGGCGGCGAGTGGGTGCTGCGCGGCACCATGGTCCTCTTCCTGGCGGCCGGGGTGTCGGCCATGCGGCTGCCTAGGCACGTCGACGCGCCCGATCTCGACCTCGACGGCGAGGACGGCGAGGCGGGCGAGGCAGGGGCCGGCGGGCCGCGGAGGAGGCGGCGCTGGCGCACCCTGTTCACCCTGGGCCCGGTGGTCACCGAGGCGATGAGGGCGAACGCCGCGATCCGCGTGCTGTCCGGTTTTTTGATTTTCTTCCTGCTGTTCCTCGTCCAGGAGGGACATCTGGGGGAGAGCGGTCTGTCCGAGCAGGTGCTGATCGCCATCCTCGCGGCGGGGGCGGGCGCCGGTGGACTGCTCGGCGCGGTGGTCGCCTCCTGGGTGCGCGGCCACTCCCCCCAGGTGATCGTGCTGATCGCACTCGGCCTGGCCACGGCCACCGCCGTCGCTGGCGCGCTCTTCTTCTCGCTGTGGCCCGCGGTCACGGTCGCCGCGGTCGCCGGGTTCACCCAGGAGGTCGGCAAGCTGGCCCTGGACGCCATCGTGCAGCGGGAGATCGGCGAGGAGGTCCGCTCCTCGACGTTCGGCGTGGTGGAGGCGCTGCTGCAGATCGCCTGGGTGGTCGGCGGGCTGGCCGGGCTGCTGCTGTCGCTGCTGTCGGGTCGCTCCGCCGGGCCGATCGGCCTCGCCGTGATCGCCGCCGCGATGGTGGTCGCGCTCACCGCGCTGGTCAACGCCCGCCGCAGGCGGCTGCGCGCCAGGAAGGAACGACTGCGCGCCACCCCCGTCCCCGTGCTGGCGGAGGGACGGGAGGAGACCGGAACCCCCGGGCCCCCGCCGGACCCGGAACCGTTCGACCCAGGGCCCTTCGATCCGGAACCGTTCGACCCGGGGCCGTTCGGTCCCGAGCCTTTCGACCCGGGCCCGGGTGACGGCCCGCCGGGCGTGCCGGATCCGCACGGCGCGACGGAAGGTGACCGGCCGGGAGCGGAGGGCGGGCATCCGCGCCCAGGAACAACCAAGCCCTTGACCAACCCGTACGCCTGATCGACCCGCGCCGTTTCCGGTGGGCGGGTGGATCAGGCGTCGATGTCGTCCGCGACGGCCCTCAGCACGCTGGCGATCTTTTTGGCGTGCGCGGCGTCCGGGTGCTTGCCTCGCTGGTAGGAGTCGGAGACGTCGTCCAGCAGTTTGATCAGGTCTTCGACGATGACGACGAGTTCGTCGGGCTTCTTGCGCTTGCCCTTGGGTTTCACGGTCTTGGCGAGCGTCGGGGGCTGCTCCAGCACGCGGACCGACAACGCCTGCTGGCCTCGGCGGCCCTCGGCGACACCGAACTCGACCTTCTGACCGGGCTTGAGCGCCTCGACGCCCTTGGGAAGCGCTGAGGAGTGCACGAACACCTCACCGCCGTCGTCGCGGGTGAGGAATCCGAAGCCCTTGTCAGCGTCGTACCACTTGACCTTGCCAGTAGGCACAGGGGTGACCTCGTTCAGACTGTCATGAATGGTAATGGATGTAGGTTATGCCCACCCGGGACGCGGGATGACCGTCGAAACGGCCCCGATTTCCGGGACGCACCAGGCCGAGAACCACGAGGCGAATTCTGTCAGATCGCGCAGGATCACATCGGCTCCGTGCGCGTCCATCGCCTCCCGCTGGTAGCCCCCCGTGGTCACCGCGACGCTGAGTGCGCCCCCCGCACGCGCGGCGGCGATATCGGCCACGTGGTCCCCTACATAGGCGGCGGCCCCGAATTGCGCGATAGCGAGCCCTTTCGCCGCGCCGAACACCGAACCCGCCACTTCATCCACTTCCAGTCCCAGGAAATGGATGGTTTCCCAGGCGGCGACCTCGTTCTTTCCGGTCACCACGATGACCCGGCCGCCGTGACGGCGCACCTCGGCGAGCGCCTCGGCCGCGCCCGGCATCGTCGTGGTCCGGGGGACCGCGATCTCCCCGTAGAGGGAGCGGTACAGGGCGGCGGCCTCCGGGATGGCAGGCTCGGGCAGCCAGCGGGCCAGCTCCTGCTCCAGCGGCGGCCCGAGCCGGCTGATCACCTCGGCGCTGTCGATGCGCACGCCGAGGCGCGACGCCACCTCGTCGTACACCGCCGCGATTCCCGCGCGGGTGTCCGCCAGCGTCAAATCGAGATCGAACCCCACCGAGCACACCATTGCAGGATGCCAAACGCACGCGGGCCGCGCGCACCGGAGGCCCGGTGTGGGAACCTGAAGGACGGAAAGAAAGGGGTCACTTATTCTCGGGGCGCCCACCGGCCGAGGAGGTGTGGAGCGACATGACCAGATCGACGCGCGAGCGCATCGTCGGTGAGTCCCTGCGACTGTTCGCCGAGCGGGGGTACGCGGCGACATCGGTCGCCGAGATCGAGGCCGCCGCCGGGCTCTCCCCGGGGGCGGGCGGGCTCTACCGGCACTTCCGCTCCAAGTACGAGGTCCTGGCCACGGCGGTCGGCGAGCACGCCGCGCGCACCCGCACGCACATCGCCGAGGCGCTGGCCGAGGCGAGCGCGACCGGCACGCCCGTCCCGCTGGAGGAGCGGCTCGCGTGCATCTGCCGGGCGGGCCTGGCCAAGGTGCGGGAGGAGGGCCAGCTCACCCGGGTCTTCTTCCGGGACCTCAGCCAGTTCCCCGAGCTGGTCGCCGTCGTCCGCGAGGGACTGCTCCAGCCCATGTTCGACGCGATCACCGCGTGGTTCCGCGCCCAGCCCGAGTACGCCGAGGCCGACGTCGACTGGCCGGCCATCGGGGCGGTGCTCGGCGGCGCGGTCGTCCACTACCGCCTGTTCCAGGACACCGTCGACGACCTGCCCGGCCACGCCGATCCCGACAGGTTCGTGACCTCGTGGGTGCGGCTGTCCCTCGGCCTGCTCAGCGCGCCGGCCCGAGTGGCTGCCGCCGGGGTGGCGGAGGTGGGGGGTTGAGCAGCCGGTACCCGAGCCAGCCCACCCCGGCCGCGCCGCCGAGCATGAACATCAGCCCGCTGACGTGCCAGAACGACGCGATGAACGCCTGGAACGCGGTGCCCGGCTCCTCGGGAGCCCTGACGGCGCCGAGCACGACCCCGCCGATCACGTAGGCCGCGATCGGCGCGCCCAGCCCGATCATCCGGTCCCTGAAGACCCACCCGTGACAGGCCAGCACGGTCAGGGCCGCGACCGCCCAGCACAGCAACGGGACCGGGAAGATCGCGAGGTACGGCAGCGGGAACGGAATCAGCAGCGCGGCCAGGAGCAGCAGGGCCATCCCGGCCGTCTCCCGCCGCTCGTTGCGCAGCACCGTCGCCACGTCCCGCCCGTCGGCGGCCACCGGCCGGCCTCCGGGCCCGGTGACCCGGCGCAGCCGGTCCCCCAGCGGAACCGGCGGCCCGGCGGGCCCCCGCGACATGCCCCTCGGCACCCGCGGCGCCGGAGGCGGTAACGGCCGCCGCGCGTTCCCCGGCCCACGTCCCTGTCCCACTCGCCCGGCACCCGCTCCCCGCCCCGGCACCCGGGCCGGCCCCCGCGTCCCGGCGGGCGCGGCAGCTCCGGACGCCGCGGGTCCTGCGGCCACGGGCCCACTCTCGACGGGCGCCTGCACGACCGTGGGCGGCCCGTCGTCCCCACCGTCCACCACGGGCAGCACCTGGGTCGCGGCGTCACCGAAGTCATCCGAGGTCACCGCCCCCGCCGCACCGGCCGCGGATCCTCCCGCACCGGCTGCGGACCCGGCCGCGGCGCTCGCAGAACCGGCCGTACCAGTCGCGGATCCGGCCGCACCGGTCGCACCGGTCGCGGATCCGGCCACACCGGCCGCAGATCCGCCTACACCGGTCGCAGGTCCAGCCGCACCGGCCGCGGGTCCGCCTGTACCGGTCGCAGGTCCACCCGCACCGCCCACGGATCGGCCCGCGCCGGTCCCAGGTCCACCCGCACCGGTCGCCGGCCCCGCCGTGCCGGGGGCCGGGACGGCGCCGTGCCCGTCCGTGAGGCCTCGGCCGGGTGTTCCACCGGCTCGGAGGCCGGACAGGCCACGGGAGGCGCCAAGAGGCTCGCCGGCGGCGGTGAGGCGTTCGATCTCGCGGCGCAGGAGGACGGCCGGGTCGCCGAACCTGCCGATGACCTTGCGGACGGTGGCGGGGTCCTCACTGCCGCGCCGTTCCTGCTCGATGCGGTCGCGCAGCCGGTCGACGAAGTCCAGGCGCTGGTCTGCGCGGAGCACGCCGTGGGCGGCGTCGGCCACCTTGCTGACGTACTCCAGGACGAGCTGGTCGGCGCGCTCGATCACTCTCGCCATACTGCCCCAGCCGGTGGCGCCACGCATCCCTTCGGATAAATGGCAGGGTTTACGAGGTAATGCCGGAAGATCACCAACTTGGGAAGATGTCACGTATTGCAGGGTTAACGGGGTATTGATCCAACCGGCGGCATGCCACCCGCCCCCGCCTCCTACGATGGAGGGAATCCCACGGTGTGCGATGGGCACGCGGCGACGGCTGACAGGGGGTTCGGTGGAGCGTGGTGAACACCGAGTTCGCTGAGTGGCTGCGCGGCCTGTCCGACGACCGGCTGCGGGCCCTGGTGTCGGCCCGTCCCGAGCTGATCACCCCGGTGCCCGCCCACCTCGACGGCCTGGCCATCCGGGCGGCGGGCCCCTCGGCCACCAGCCGCGCCCTCGACCGCCTCGACCGCTTCACGCTCGCCGTCATCGAGACCCTCGTCGTGCTCACCGAGGACGACGCCCCCGGCCTCCCGTACGCCGAGCTGCGCGCCGCCGTCGCCCGCTCGGTGCCGCCCGGCCAGGCCTCGCACCTGGACGAGGCGCTGCGCCGCACCGTGGACGCGCTCCAGGCCGCCGCCCTGGTCTACGGCTCCGACGAGTCCCTGCGCCCGGCCCCCGGCGTCCGCGACGTCTCCGACACCCCGGCGGGCCTCGGCCCGCCCGCCGCCGACGTCTTCCGCCACCACCCGCCGGAACGCCTCACCGAGCTGATCGACGCCGTCCACGGCACCCCCGCGGGCAGCACCACCAAGACGGCGCAGGACACAGGCCCCGGGGAAGGCGTGGTGGAGCGGCTGGCGGGGGCGCTGGCCGAGGGCGGGGTCGTCGAGCGGCTGCTGGCCGACGTCGGGCCGCAGGCGCGGGCCGCCCTGGAGGAGCTGGCCTGGGGGCCGCCCACCGGACGGCTGCCCAACGCCCGCAGGGAGGTCTCCCTCGCCACCGCCCAGTCCCCCATCGAACAGCTGCTGGCCCGCGGGCTGCTCGGCGCCACCGGCGACGAGAGCGTGGCCCTGCCCCGCGAGGTGGGCCTGGTGCTGCGCGGCGGCCGGGTGCACCGCGACCTGAGCCCGTCGGCGCCGCCGCTGACCGGGACCGACCGCGACCGGCTGCTCGCCGACCGCACGGCGGCCGGTCAGGCGTTCATGTTCACCCGCACGGTGGAGGAGCTGTGCGAGGACTGGAGCGTCGAGCCGCCGGGCGTGCTGCGCACGGGCGGCCTCGCGGTGCGCGACCTGAAGCGGACCGCGCAGCTGCTCGACCTGCCGGAGTGGACGGCCGCCCTGGTCATCGAGGTGGCGCACACGGCGGGCCTGATCGCCTCCAGCGGCCCCGCGGACGGCGAGTGGACCCCGACGACCGCCTACGACGCCTGGCGGGTGCGGGCCACCGAGGACCGCTGGGAGGTGCTGGCGTCCTCCTGGCTGACCAGCGAGCGCGTCCCCGGCCTGGTCGGCGAGCGGGACGACCGCGAGCGCCTGTTGAACGTCCTGCACCCCGAGCTGCGGCGCCCCGTGGCCGCCGAGGTGCGGCTGCGCACCCTGCGCGTGCTCGCCTCGGCCCCGCCCGGCCTGGCCCCGGCGGCGGAGTCGGTCCGCGAGCGGCTGGCGTTCGAGCAGCCCCGTCGCCGCGCCACCTACCGCGACCAGCTCGTCGCCTTCACCCTGCGCGAGGCCGAGCAGCTCGGCGTCACCGGCCTCGGCGTGCTGTCGTCCTTCGGGCGCGCCCTGCTGTCCCGCCCGCCCGGCGACGCGGCGACCACGCTGGCCCCGCTGTTGCCCGAGCCCGTGGACCACGTGGTGTTGCAGGCCGATCTGACAGCCGTCGCGCCCGGCCCGCTGACCAGCGATCTCGGGCGGTGGCTGTCGCTGGCCGCCAACATCGAGTCCAAGGGCGGCGCGACCGTGTACCGCTTCGCCGAGGCGTCGATCCGGCGGGCGCTGGACGCCGGGTCGAGTGCGGACGACCTGCTGTCCATGCTGGAGAAACACTCCACCACCCCGGTCCCGCAGCCCCTGCGGTACCTGGTGACCGACGTCGCCAGGCGGCACGGGCGCATCAGGGTGGGCACCGCCAGCGCGTACGTGCGGTGCGACGACCCCGCGGTGCTGGACGAGGTGATGGCCGACCGGCGGGCGGCGCCGCTGCGGCTGCGGCGCCTGGCGCCGACCGTGGTGGCCTCGCGCAACTCCCGGGCCGCCGTCGTGGACACACTGCGCGCCCTCGGGTACGCCCCGGTGGCCGAGTCGTCCGAGGGCGACGTGCTGGTGACCCGGGCCGACGCACGCCGCACCGAGCGGCCCCCCGCCGCGCGGCCCGCGCCCGGCGCGCTGGGGCCCGACACCGACGTGGTGGCGGCGGCCGTGCGCGCCATCCGGGCGGGGGACGAGGCGCACCGGGCCCGGCGGCGGCCCGTGCCCGAGCCGGACGGGCAGGTGCCGCGCTCGCCGTCGTCGAGCACGATCGCCGCGCTCCAGGACGCGATCAGGCAGGGGGCGCGGGTGTGGATCGGCTATCTCGACGCCCAGGGGCAGGCGACCAGCCGCATCCTCGAGCCCGCGCGGATGGAGGGCGGCTACCTCACCGCCTACGACGAGACCAGGGCCGCCGTTCACCGCTTCGCACTGCATCGCATCACCGGCGTCGCGGACGTGAGCTGAAGTCACCTCTCGTGTTCCCCTCCGCACACGGCGGGGCGGCGTGGTATTTGTAGATCCGCTCAGATCAGCCAGGAAATGAGAAAATCGTGAGCAGCGGCACCCCGGAGCCCCACGGCTGGCCCCCCCAGACCCCGCAGGACCCGTACGGCGGCCAGTACGGCCCCCAGGACCCGTACGGCCGGCCGCAGCAGTACCAGCACGGCCAGGGCGGGTACGGCCAGCCCGACCCCCACCAGCCCGACCACGGCCAAGGCGGCTACGGCCAGGGCGGCTACGGGGGTGGCTACGGCCAGCCCCAGGACCAAGGCGGCTACGGCCAGCCCCCTGACCAGGGTGGCTACGGCCAGCCCTACGACCAGGGCGGACACGGCCAGCCCTACGACCAGGGCGGGTACGACCAGTACGACCAGTACGGCCAGCAGCAGTACGCCCAGCCCGGCTACACCCCCTACCAGCAGCCGTACGGCCCGCCCCCGCAGTACGGCAACCAGGGCCCCCGCACGCACGCCATCGTCGCGCTGGTCATCAGCATCATCCTCGCGCTCAGCTGCTACGTCTCCCTGGGCGGCATCGCCGGCGCCATCCTCTCCGGCATCGCCCTCGGCAAGGCCGACACCGAACCCCAGCGCGCCCGCTCCCTGCTGAAGTGGTGCTGGATCGCCATCGCCATCAACGTCACACTTCTCGTGGTGGGTATCGGCCTGATCATCGCCCTCGGGGTGAACGGCTACTTCGACTAGTCAAGGCGCGGGAAAGCGGGACTGATCCGGCGCCTTCTCTTGTTGGATAGGCGGGGTAGGCCGGTTCGCGGTCGACGGGGAAGCCGGGAGTAGTGAGAGACGTGTCTGACGGGCCGCTGATCGTCCAATCCGACAAGACCTTGTTGCTGGAGGTCGAGCACGAGAGGGCCGACGAGTGCCGCAAGGCGATCGCGCCGTTCGCGGAGCTCGAGCGGGCGCCTGAGCACGTCCACACCTACCGGGTGACCCCGCTGGCGCTGTGGAACGCGCGGGCGGCGGGGCACGACGCCGAGCAGGTCGTGGACGCGCTGATCAGCTACAGCCGGTATCCGGTGCCGCACGCGCTGCTGGTGGACGTGGCCGAGACGATGTCGCGGTACGGCAGGCTGCGGCTGGAGAAGACCGACCTCTACGGGCTGATCCTCACCAGCACCGACCGTGCGGTGCTCGCCGAGGTCCTGCGGTCCAAGAAGATCCAGCCGATGCTCGGCGAGCGGGTCGGCGAGGACGCCGTGGCCGTGCACCCGAGCGAGCGCGGCAACATCAAGCAGGCGCTGCTGAAGCTGGGCTGGCCGGCCGAGGACCTCGCGGGGTACGTCGACGGCGAGTACCACTCCATCGAGCTCGCCGAGGGCACCTGGACCCTGCGCCCGTACCAGCGGGAGGCCGCCGACGCGTTCTGGCACGGCGGCTCGGGCGTGGTCGTGCTGCCCTGCGGCGCCGGCAAGACCATCGTGGGCGCGGCGGCGATGGCCCACGCGCAGGCCACCACCCTCATCCTGGTCACCAACACCGTGTCGGCGCACCAGTGGAAGCAGGAGCTGCTCAAGCGCACCTCCCTCACCGAGGACGAGATCGGCGAGTACACCGGCAGCAAGAAGGAGATCCGCCCGGTCACCATCGCCACCTACCAGGTGATGACCACCAAGCGGCAGGGCACCTACCGGCACCTGGAGCTGTTCGACGCCCGCGACTGGGGCCTGGTCATCTACGACGAGGTCCACCTGCTCCCCGCGCCGATCTTCCGGATGACCGCCGACCTTCAGGCCAGGCGCCGGGTGGGTCTCACCGCGACGCTGGTCCGCGAGGACGGCCGCGAGGGCGACGTGTTCTCCCTGATCGGCCCCAAGCGGTACGACGCGCCGTGGAAGGAGATGGAGAACCAGGGCTGGATCGCGCCCGCCGACTGCGTCGAGGTGCGGGTGACGCTGACCGACGACGAGCGGCTGGCGTACGCCATGGCCGACGCCGAGGAGCGGTACCGCTTCTGCGCCACCACGCCGTCCAAGACCCGGGTCACCGAGGCTCTGGTGCGGCGGCACGCGGGCGACCAGGTGCTGGTGATCGGGCAGTACATCGACCAGCTCGACGAGCTCGCCGACCACCTCAACGCGCCGGTGATCAAGGGCGAGACGCGGATCAAGGAGCGGGAGCGGCTGTACCAGGCGTTCCGCGACAAGGAGATCCAGGTACTGGTCGTGTCCAAGGTCGCCAACTTCTCCATCGACCTGCCGGAGGCCTCGGTGGCGATCCAGGTGTCGGGCACGTTCGGCTCACGGCAGGAAGAGGCGCAGCGGCTCGGCAGGGTGCTGCGGCCCAAGGCGGACGGCGGAGGGGCGCGCTTTTACTCCGTGGTCAGCCGCGACACCATTGACCAGGATTTCGCGGCGCACCGGCAGCGCTTCCTGGCCGAACAGGGCTATGCGTACGAAATCATCGACGCGGACGACGTGCTCGCCAGCGAATGACTCGCCGGGCGGCACGTCTCCGGCTCCACCGGCCCCCGCCCAGGGATTCACCCGGATAGGCGGGTATTCAGGTCCAGGAAATACCATCGGCCCTGTTCAACCCCGTCACCCCCTCGCGTATTGGCTGCCACGCACGCCAACTGCGACATACCCCATGATCTAACCAAATCACAAGGTTTGTCCCGCTTTTTGGGGATTTTGGTATATACTAACGCACCGTGTCGGTGAGATCACCGACCGACTAGCCCGCCCACGTAAAGCACACCCAACGCCAATAGCCAAGAAGCCGTCGCGACGGCGACCAACACCAGCGACTTTTCTGGATATCTACGCATTAGTGGCGGCAGCAGCCCTACCGCCGTGCAGATCGCCGCGATGAAAGCGAACAGCCCGGACAGCGTGGAGACCAGGATCATCCGGTCCACGCACGACTCCGGCGTCTCGTTCCGGCCGCAGAACGCCGCCAGTCCCCAACCGGCGAAGACCGAGAGCGTCCACAGCCCGCCGAGCAGCAGGTTGGCCATGGCGGGGATGACCGGCGAGACCGTCATCTTCTCGGTGCGCGTCGTCACCCCCACGGCGTACCCAAAAGCCAAGAGGGGGCAAACGCCGGATAAGCACTAGATCGCTCGGCCTGAGGTGCCCCGCCGGGTAATCCGTTCGCCCGCTGAACACGGGACGCGTAGGCTTGTGGGTTCGCCGCCTCAGCCGAACCCACCCCGTCCCCCAAGGAGCGCTTCAGCATGCCGGGACAACGACTGGCCCCCGACATATCCGACGGAACCTCAGACGACGACCCGTCCGCCGTACTCGCCGGCGAACGCGCCCACCTGGCCGCCTCCCGGGCCGCTCTCCAGGCGATGCGGGAGCACGCGCAGTCCCTCTCCTCCGACGCCGCGGGCGACTGGGTCTCCCAGCAGATCCTGCAGAGCCTGCTCGACCAGCGGGTGGCCGCGCTCGCCGACCACCCCGACACCCCGCTGTTCTTCGGCCGCCTCGACCGTTCCGCCGACGACGACCTGCCGGTCACCATCCACGTCGGGCGCCGCCACGTGCACGACGACCACAGCCGTCCCCTGGTGATCGAC
This sequence comes from Sphaerisporangium aureirubrum, assembly GCF_042658925.1. Lineage (NCBI taxonomy): Bacteria > Bacillati > Actinomycetota > Actinomycetes > Streptosporangiales > Streptosporangiaceae > Sphaerisporangium > Sphaerisporangium aureirubrum. The sequence goes on along the minus strand of NZ_JBHSRF010000107.1, from coordinate 6,584 downwards.
TGGCGGGCGCCGATCTCCCGGGCGTTCTACCAGGCCAGGCCCGCCGACTCGATGGGGGTGCGGCTGCGCAGGCGGTTCGGGTTCCGCGGCGGGGAACTGACCGCGTACGAGGACGAGCCGCTCTCGGAGGGCGCGCCGCTCACCGAGTCGAAGATCCTCACCGAAGAGATCGAGCGGCCCCGCACCGGCCCCATGCGCGACATCGTCGCCACCATCCAGCCCGACCAGGACGAGATCGTCCGTGCCGACCTCACCCGCACGGTGTGCGTGCAGGGCGCCCCCGGCACCGGCAAGACCGCCGTCGGCCTGCACCGCGCCGCGTACCTGCTGTTCACCCACCGCGAGAAGCTCGCCAGGTCCGGCGTCATGATCGTCGGCCCGAACGGCGCGTTCCTGTCGTACATCTCCTCGGTGCTGCCCGCCCTCGGCGAGGTGAAGGTCGACCAGACCACCGTCGCCGGCATCCTCGGCGACCACGCGGCGCCCGAGGACCCCTCCGTCTCCGCGATCAAGGGCGACGCCCGGATGGCGCCCGTGCTGCGCCGCGCGCTGTGGATGCACATCAGCAAGCCCGAGGAGGGGCTGCTGATCGTCCGGGGCGCCAGCCGCTTCCGGGTCGCCGACCACGAGGTGCGCGAGATCGTCGCCTCGCTGCGCGGCACCACCCGGTACGGCCCCGGCCGCGCCGCGCTCGCCCAGCGCCTCGCGCACACCGTGCTGGTACGCATGGAACAGCGCGGCGAGTCCCCCGACGACCGGGTGCAGGACGCGGTCGCCAGGTCCGCGCCGGTCAAGCGGCTCATGGACCACGTCTGGCCGAAGGTCACCCCGCCGCAGGTGTTGTTCCGCCTGCTGTCGGACGACGCGTTCCTCGCCGCCGCCGCCAAGGGCGACCTGACGCCCGAGGAGCGGGAGGCGCTGCTGTGGCGCAAGCCGCCCCGCTCGTGGAAGTCCGCCAAGTGGTCCGCCGCCGACGCCGCGCTGCTGGACGAGCTGGCCGACCTGATCGAGCGCACCCCCACCCTCGGCCACATCGTGGTGGACGAGGCGCAGGACCTCTCGGCGATGCAGCTGCGCGCCCTCGGCCGCCGGTGCCGCACCGGCTCGGCCACCGTCCTCGGCGACCTCGCGCAGGGCACCACCCCGTGGTCCGCGCGCTCCTGGACCGACGTCCTCACCCACCTCGGCGTCGCCGAGGGCGTGGTCACCGAGCTGACCCTCGGCTTCCGGGTGCCGCGCGAGGTGCTCGACTTCGCCGCCCGCCTGCTGCCGTCCGTCGCCCCGGACCTCGCCGCCCCCCGCTCGCTGCGCCCCGGCGCCGGGTCGCTGACCGTGCGGCGGGCCACCGACCTCCACGCGGACCTCGCCGCCACCGTGGGCCGGGTGCTGACGCAGGAGGGTTCCGTCGGCGTGATCACCGCCGACGCCTCCGTCCCGGCGGTCTCGGCCGCCCTCACCGCCGCCGGCGTCGGGCACGACGTGCTGGCGCCCGACTCCACCACGGCGCGCCGCGTCTGCGTGATCCCGGCCTCGCTCGCCAAGGGCCTCGAGTACGACCACGTGATCGCCCTGGAGCCCGCCGACATCGTCGAGGCCGAGCCACGGGGCCTCGCCCGGCTCTACGTGGTGCTCACCCGCGCGGTGACCAGCCTCACCCTGCTGCACACCCGGCCCCTGCCGGGCCAGCTCGCCTGACCTCCCACGGCGAAAAATTCGTTTGCGGGATCTTGCTACGTTCTACGGCATGAGCGAATCGACTCTCGTGCTGCGGCCCGCCAAGGACGACGAGGCGGAGGCGGTGCTGCGCTTCTGGAAGGACGCGGCCGAGAACACCGACAGGCACGACACCCCGGAGGGGATCCGGCGGCTGATCGCCCGCGACCCCGAGGCGCTGATGATCGCCGAACTGGACGGCCGCATGGTGGGCACGCTGATCGCGGGCTGGGACGGGTGGCGCTGCCACCTGTACCGGCTCGCGGTCGATCCCACGCTGCGCCGCCAGGGGGTGGCCCGCGCGCTGCTTGCCGCCGCGGAACAGCGGTTCACCGCGCTCGGCGGCACCCGGGCCGACGCCATGGTCATCCATGAGAACGCCCTCGGCCACCAGGCGTGGACGGCCCTCGGCTACCACCTGCAGACGCAATCCGGCCGCTGGGTCAAGCCGCTCCCCGGCTACCCGACCGGCTGACCTGCCTGCCGGTCGGCCGCACCGGATCTGAGCAGGTGGAGGGCGAGCAGGCTCAGGTAGCCCCAGCCGATGACGATGCTGATGCGCTGGTACATGCCACCGGCGTCGATCAGCCCCTCGACGCCGCTGAAGCCGAGGCTCGCCAGGAAGAAGGCCGCGAGGAAGAGCACCGGGGTGACGAGCGAGTACACCCCCCAGCCGATGCTCCGCGCGCCGAAGAACCGCACGGCCAGGACGACGCAGGCGATCGGCAGCGCCAGGAAGACCGGCGCGGAGAACAGGTCGTGCAGGGTGCCCGAGGTGGTCATGGTCACCTTGTCGGGGGTGCCGGGCGGGTAGCCGTTCACCGGGTCGGTCACGAAGACACCCGCGCCGATCAGCCCGATCGCGTACATCCCCACGAGCAGGGGCGCCCACCTGGCGCCCCTGCCGGGCAGCAGCGCCGGCCGCAGCCCGACGGCGAAGGCCAGCATCAGCGCGCCGGTGATGAGGAAGTTCGCGGTCTGCGTCCAGCCGAGGTCCCCGAGGGCCAGCGAGCTGACCGGGTGCCGCAGAGGGTTGTATCCCTCGCGGGTGGCCCCCTCGACGAGGAACGCGGCGACGAAGAACGGCCCCCCGATCGCACCGCAGGCGAGAAGACGTCGTGTGGTCGCCGGTGTCATCATCGGCCTCCCGTTCGGGTGACACCATCGGCACCGTCAGTATGACGACGCGCGTCCCGAACCGTGCGAGAAGAACGCGATCGAGCGCCGACCGTTATCGCGCGACGGCCCGAAGAGCCCCCGCCCCGAGCCCGCCCGGCGGTCACGGGTGACCACGACGAGCGCGGCCGTCCACAACCGCCGGCGGTCACGGGCGACCGAGACGGGCGCGGCCGTCCGCAACCGGCGGCGGTCACCGGGGGACCGTGGCGGGCGCGCCCAGCCACGTGGTCAGGGCGTTCTGCAGTGACGGCAGGTCCACCGCGCCCGCGTCGGCGGCCCAGGCGACGAAGCCGTCCGGGCGGACGAGCAGGCCGGCCAGTTCCGGACGCTGCGGGCAGACCGCGTGCAGCACCGTCAGCCGGTCCCGGTACCCGCCGGCGGGCAGCACGCCGTCCGGGTCGAAGAGCAGGGCGTGGCCGCCGTGCAGGTGGTCGGCCAGGCGGGAGCCGTCGGCCAGCTCCAGGTCGGGGGCGCTCGCGCCGGTCAGGGGGTGGTCGCCGGGCATGTCGTAGCGCTGCCACACCCCGGCGATCCGCTTGGCAAGGTACGTGGTGCCGGAGACGGTCCCCGCGAGGTTCTCGACGACGCGGCGCAGCGCCCGCGCGTGCGGGTCCGGCCTCATCAGGGCGACCTGGGCCCTGGTCCAGTCCAGCACCCAGGCGCCGATCGGGTGCCGCTCGGCGGTGTAGGTGTCGAGGAGCCCGTCCGGCGCCTCGCCGCGCACGGTGGCGGCGAGCTTCCAGCCGAGGTTCATGGCGTCGCCGATGCCGAGGTTGAGCCCTTGGCCGCCGAACGGCGAGTGAACGTGGGCGGCGTCCCCGGCCAGCAGCACCCGGCCGCGGCGGTATGTGGTGGCCTGGCGGGCGTTGTCGGTGAAGCGGGTGGCGCTCCTGATCCCGGTGACGGTCACCTCTGCCCCGGTGACGTGCCGGACGGCGGCCTGCAGCTCCCCGGGGGTGACGGGGTCGTCCCGCCCGGCGAGCGGCGCCTCGAACCCGACGGTGAGGATGCGGCCGGGCACCGGGCCGTGCGCGTAGACGCCGGTGGGGGTGGCCTGCCAACCGGCGCCGAGGGCCTCGGTGCCCTCCAGCTCGGCCAGCGCCTGGTAGGCGGTGATCTCCGGTCCGGTGCCCGGGAACTCGAAGCCCGCGAGCTTGCGCACCGTGCTCCGCCCGCCGTCGCACCCGGCCAGCCACCGCCCGCGCAGCGGCCCGGCGGTGGTCGCCACGGTCACCCCGTCCCCGTCCGCCTCCAGCCCGGTCACCTCCACGCCACGGCGCACGTCCACACCCAGCTCGGCGGCCCGCTCCCCGAGGATGGCCTCCAGCTGCTGCTGGCTGACCATCGTGACCCGCTCCGCCGGCCCGTGCCCGCCGAGCTCGGGATCGGTGAGGTCCAGCCGCCCCGCGTCCAGCATGATCCCCGCGAAATGCCCGGCGAACTTCGGCGCCCCACCCGCCTTCGGCTTCGACGGCCCCCCGCTGCCCGCACCCGGCGCGGACGGCCCCGCGGCCCCCTCCGGCCCACCCGCACCCGCCTGTGCGGCGCGTTCGCGCATGAAGGTGGCGAACAGCTCGTAGGTCTGCCGCTGGGCCTCGGTGAGGGCGGGGAGCAGCCCGCGCCGGTAGAGGGCCTCCACGGCCGGGAGGTTCAGCGCCCCGGCCTTGATGGTGGGGTCCACGTCGGTCCTGCGCTCCAGCACCACGACCGAGACCCCGCCGATCGCGAGCTCGCAGGCCAGCATCAGTCCCACCGGCCCCGCCCCGGCCACCACCACGTCAACGTCGTACGTCATCCCCGTCTCCACTCTCTAAAGTACAGCGACTAAAAACTTACTGTAGATATAAGTTTTCGTCCACTATATTTATGACGTGAGCGAACCGGGCCTCCGCGAGCGGAAGAAGCAGCAGACCAGGAAGTCGATCTCCGACATGGCGACATGGCTGTTCATGACGAGGGGATTCGACACCGTCACGGTGGCCGAGGTGGCGTCGGCCGCCGGCGTCTCGACCAAGACGGTCTTCAACTACTTCCCCCGCAAGGAGGACCTGTTCTTCGACCGGATGCCCGAGGCCGTCGAGATGATCAGCCGGGCCGTCCGCGAACGCCCCGAGGGCACGGCACCGCTCACGGCGATACGAGAGCTGGTCCTGCGCCTGCTGGGGGAGCGCCACCCGCTGGCCGGCGTCGGCCACTTCCGTGAGTTCTGGCAGGTCGTCATCGACTCCCCCGCCCTGCAGGCCAGGGTCAGGGAGAGCGTGCAGGAACTGGAGGAGCTGGTGACGGAGCTGTTCGCCGAGGCCACCGGCACGGCCCCGGACGACCCCTGGTGCCGGATGACCGCCGCGCTGACCGTCACGGTGTACCGCACGGCGTACCTCACCGCCACCCGCCGCATCATGGCGGGCGACCACCCCGACGCCGTCGCCGTGGACTACGCCGCACTGCTGTCCCGCGCGTTCGACGCCCTCGCGGGCTCACTCACGGCCCGCGGGTGAGACAACGCCGAAGGGCCACCCCCGGCGGTGCCGGGGATGGCCCTTTCAGATGCTGGCGGACTCAGAAGTCCATGTCGCCGCCGCCGGGCATGGCGGGCGCGGCCGGGTTCTTCTCCGGCTTCTCGGCGATGACGGCCTCGGTGGTGAGGAACAGGGCCGCGATGGACGCGGCGTTCTGCAGCGCCGACCGGGTGACCTTGGCGGGGTCGATGATGCCCGCCTCGAGCATGTTGACGTATTCGCCGGTGGCGGCGTTGAGGCCGACACCCTGCTCGAGGTTGCGGACGCGCTCGACCACGACGCCGCCCTCAAGGCCGGCGTTCACGGCGATCTGCTTCAGCGGCTCCTCAAGAGCCTTGCGGACGATCGCCGCACCGGTCGCCTCGTCGTTGAACAGCTCCAGCTTGTCGAACGCCTTGGCGCCCGCCTGGATCAGCGCGACGCCGCCGCCGGGGACGATGCCCTCCTCGACGGCCGCCTTCGCGTTGCGAACGGCGTCCTCGATGCGGTGCTTGCGCTCCTTGAGCTCGACCTCGGTCGCCGCGCCGGCCTTGATGACGGCGACGCCGCCGGCCAGCTTGGCGAGGCGCTCCTGGAGCTTCTCGCGGTCGTAGTCGGAGTCGGTGTTCTCGATCTCGTTGCGGATCTGGTTGACCCGGCCGGAGATCTGCTCGGGGTCACCGGCACCGTCGACGATGGTGGTCTCGTCCTTGGTGACGATCACCTGACGCGCGCGGCCGAGCAGGTCGAGGGTCGCGGTCTCCAGCTTCAGGCCCACGTCCTCGCTGATGACCTGACCACCGGTGAGGGTGGAGATGTCGCCCAGCATGGCCTTGCGGCGGTCGCCGAAGCCGGGGGCCTTGACGGCCACGGACTTGAACAGACCACGGATCTTGTTGACCACCAGGGTCGCCAGGGCCTCGCCCTCGACGTCCTCAGCGATGATCACAAGCGGCTTGCCGGACTGCACGACCTTGTCGAGCAGCGGCAGCAGGTCCTTGTTGGCGGAGATCTTGGAGTTCACCACGAGGATGTAAGGCTCGTCGAGGACGGCCTCCATGCGCTCGGAGTCGGTCACGAAGTAACCGGAGATGTACCCCTTGTCGAAGCGCATGCCCTCGGTGAGCTCGAGCTCCAGGCCGAAGGCGTTGCTCTCCTCGACGGTGATGACGCCTTCCTTGCCCACCTTGTCCA
>NZ_JBHSRF010000106.1:0-25230 GCF_042658925.1 Sphaerisporangium aureirubrum | reverse complement strand
GGGGGCGCCTATGAAGGGGGCGTCGCTGCCCCAGAAGAGTTTGGTGGGGCCGGCTGTTTGTAGCAGGGTTGTCGCGTAGGTGGCCAGGGTGGTGGGGGGGACGCGGAGGCGGTAGCCGGCGGAGAGTTTTGTCCAGACGTGGGCGGTGGTCAGGGCGTTCAGGAGGGCTTTGCCGCCGGGGTTGTTGTAGCCGGTTGCGGGGTGGGGGTCGCCGAAGTGGTCTACTACGACCTTTGTTCCGGCGGTCAGTAGGGCGTGCAGGACCGGGGGGAGGCGGGCGGACTCGATGTTTAGTTCGACGTGCCAGTTCAGGTCGGTGATCTGGCGGAGGAGGGTGCGGTAGTCGCGGGTGGTCAGGTCGGGTAGGTGGGGGCGGCGGCGCCATTGGAGGCGGATGCCTACCACGCCGCTGGACTTCATCTCGGCCAGGTCGGCGAAGGGGGTGCCGGGGGGGACGTCGACTGTGGCGCGTAGGTGTGGGTGGGAGCGGAGGGCGGTCAGGGTGTAGGTGTTGGCGTCGTCGAGCAGGCTCATGGCGGAGATGACCGCGTGGCTCACGCCGTGGGCGGTCATCATCGGGAGGAACGCCTCGGTGGTCAGGTCGGTGTGGGGGCGGGTCCAGGCGCCGGGGGCCAGGGGCAGGGTGTTGCTGAACAGATGGACGTGGGTGTCGACGAGGAGCTGCGGGGCGTCCCCGGTGGGGGTGGTGGTCACGCGGGATCCGCGCCGGGGACGGGGGCGGGGAGGCGGTACAGGTGGGCCGCTGTGCCGCTCAGGACCATGGCTGCGTCGGCGGGGTTCAGGCCGGTCACCGAGGCGCGGCCGAGGCGGACCATGTCGGGGTAGCTCATGGGGGTCTGGGTGACGTCCGAGCCCCATAGCACTCGGGCGGCGCCGAAGTGGGAGACCAGCCAGGAGACCACGGTCGCGGGGGATGTGCCGGTGGACAGGTGACGGGCGTGGTTGAGGGTGGTGACCTTGATGTGCACCTGTTCCAGGTCGGTCAGGGCCAGCAGTCCGGGGGCGCCCGGGTAGGGCGTGGGGCGGTCGGTCTCCACGCCGGCGATGTGGTCCAGGACGACGGGGGTGCCGGGGAAGTCGCGGAGGACGGCCGGGAGGGCGCGGAGGCATTCGTCGCGGTTCCAGCGGTACAGGTGCAGGCACATCGACAGGCCGAGGTTCGTCGCCTGATGCCAGACCCGGCGGGCGGCGGGGCCGGTGAACCAGTCCGTGCCGCTGGGGCCGCCGTGCCGGGTGCCGCCGGGGGCGGTCAGGCGTATCGCCGCGGCGCCGCGTTCCGCCCAGTGGCGGACCACCGCTTCGGCGTCGGGGGCATGGCCGTCGATGACGCACATGGCGGCCAGCCGGGACGGGTGCCGGGCGGCCGAGTCCACCACGTAGCTGTTGTCGAAGCCGAACACGTGGGCCCGCTGCACCGCGACGGCGGCGGTGAGGCCGTGGGCGTCCATCTCGGCCAGCAGGCGTTCGGCGGTCATCGGGTCGCGGCGTGCCTGCTCGGGGACGGTGCCGCCCGGGGGGTCGAACGGGTACGCGGGGTCGTTGGTCGTCAGGTGCGCGTGCGCGTCGATCAGCATGGCGCTCTCAGTGGTCCGGGTGGGGACGGAGGCGTTCCCAGACGAGGATGGGGGTGGGGGGCTCGCCGGGGGAGCGCTCGGCGCGCAGGACCAGGCGGGGGCCGTCGAGGGCGGCCAGGCGGACCAGGGTGGTGCCGATCGAGTTGGGGTGGACGCCGGCCTCGATGTGGTGCAGGACGCGGTCGCCGAGCCAGTCGTACCGGCCGGCGTAGCCGCCGTAAGCGCGGACCGCGTCGAGCCGCTCGGGGTCGGTGGCCCAGCGCCAGTTGGCGGTGGGCAGCGGCGGCCGGTCGCCGGGCATGTACTGCACCGACATGTGGCCGTCCGGCCCGTAGATGAGCCGGCCGAGCGGGACGTCGCCGAGGGGCCGCTCGCCGTCCGCGCCGCCGCCCTCCAGGTAGTAGTCGGCCAGCCGCCAGGTGCCGGTGATCTCCGGCGCGGTCATCGCTCCTCCTGGCCGTGGAAGCCCTGGCAGGCCCCGGTGGTCTCGGGTGCGGTCACCGCTCGTCCCGGGGGCGCGAGTCCCTGACCGTCGAGCGGGCGGTTCTCGCCAGCATAGTGGCGTCGTTGCCCACGATCAGGAACTGGTGGCCGAGGGCGGCGGTCCGGATGGCGGAGGGGCCGTCCACGCAGGCCGCGCCGCAGGGCTTGCCCGCCTTGGCGGCCGCCGTCCTGGCCTGGTCCAGCAGCGCCTGGACGGACGGGTCGGCCACCTCCACGCCGAGGGAGACCGACAGGTCTCCGGCGCCCAGGAACACCGCGTCCACGCCGGGGACCGCCAGGATGTCCGGCGCGGCGTGTACGGCGGCGGCGCTCTCCAGCTGGGGGACGCAGACGACGTCCTCGTTGCCGGTGCGCAGGTACTCGGCGCGGGAGGTGAGGCCCCAGCGGCCGGCGCGGCTGGTGCCTCCGGCGCCGCGGCGGCCGATTGGGGGGAAGCGGACGGCCGCCGCCACGCGGCGCGCGTCCTCGGCGGAGTCGACATGGGGGGCCAGGATGCCCCGGGCGCCGGCGTCCAGGACCCGCTGGATGGTGGACTCCGTGTGGTCGGGCACGCGGACCAGGGGGTCCACGCCGAGGGCGGTGGCCAGGGTGATCATCTGGGCGGCGAGGCCCAGGTCCAGGGGAGCGTGTTCCAGGTCGATGACCACGAAGTCGAAACCGGCGTGGGCCATGATCTCGACGCTCTCGACGGTGGCCAGTTTGATCCAGGTGCCGAGCCGGGGGGTGGCCGGCGTGGCGGAGGCGAAGAACGTCACGTTCCCTCGATTCAGGGGGCCGGGTACTCGTCGGCGTTGAGGACCCAGCCGGGCTTGGCGGAGAAGTCCGCGCGCGGGGGGCTGAAGACGTCGATGAGCAGGTGGCGCCCGGCGCCCATGGCCTGGCTGGTGTGCACGGTGGGCGGCGGGATGATCGTGGCCGAGGGGCTGCTCACCCGGGCGTGCTCGTCGTCGCGCCACTGGTCCAGCCGGGAGGTCCACGGGGTGCGGACGTGGTGGACGTAGTCGCCCGCCACGGTCAGCGAGCACTGCTCGAAGTCGTCGTGGTGGTGCGGCGACATGCGGTTCGGGTCGCGCGGGCCGTCGCTCGGGTCGCCGAAGTTGACCATCAAGGAGCTGGAGCGGAAGAGACGGCCGAACCGGCCCGGCACCCGGGGGTGGTCGGCGTTGAGGTAGACGCGGAGCCGGTGCCCGGCGGGCGGGTCCGGCCACGGCTTCAGCGGCGCCACCCGGGGGTGCGGCTCGGCGTACGACGCGGCGTTGGCGCAGAGGGCCGTCACGTCCTCGGTGCGCGTGTCGAACACGCGGAACAGTTCCGCCTCGCCGCGCGCGGTGACCGTGCTGTCGCCGGGCGGCACGATGACCACGCCGCGCCCGGACACGGTGCGGCTCTCGGTCCGCCCGCCCGCGGACGAGGTGATCTCGACGGTGACCGCGTCGTCCGGCACTATGATCATGTACTCTTCTCGCTGCCCGGCGGCGGTACGGCGCAGCGTGTCGCCGTCGGGCAACCTGCTGTAGGCGATGGCCATGTTCTGGCCGCGCACGTACCACGTGCGGCCGCCGCGGCCGGTGGTCTCCTGGGGCGGCATGGTCAGGAACCCGAAGGTGGCCAGTTCGGCGATCGGCGCGTTCGGGTCGCCGGCGGGGGTGCCGGCGTCGAGTGTGGAGCGCGGGTCGGTTGCGCTGTACATACGTTCCGTCCTTGAGGATGAGCGGCCTCGTCAGTCGTCCAGGCCGAGCAGGTATGAGGGGTTGGCGCGGACGATCCGCCGCAGGTCCTTCTCCGGCAGGCCGAGGTCCAGCAGCGCGGAGCCGACCCGGACGAACGAGTCCACGGGCATCGGCCGGCCCGCCTGGCCGAGGTCGGAGGCGAGCACGGTGTGCTCGGGGCCGACCCGCTCGATCCACTCCAGCAGCTGCGGCGGGGACCACCTGGCGTTGGCCACCTCCGGGTCGTACATGCTGGTCTCGTGCTCGATGTACGCGCCGAGCCCGATGAACTCGCCGCACTGCGCCGGGTCGGAGCCGATGACGAAGTTCGGGTGGCTCACCACCAGCCGGCGGACTCCCCGGTCCCGCGCGGCGGCGAAGACCTCCAGGATGTCGGCGGGGGCCATGTGCCCGGCGGACAGCAGCGCGCCGGCCTCGGCGACCACGTCGAGCACCCGGCCCACCTCGGGGATCAGGGCGCCGTCCGCGCCACGCACGTCCACCTGGGCGACCGACAACGGGATGGTGGGCTTGGGGAACCCGCCACCCGCGTTGTGGTGGTCGATGTGCGCGCTGGAGGAAATGGTGGGGAACCACACGCACCGCCCGCCCATCCGCAGGCACATCTCCACCGCGTACGGATTGATGCCGCCGACCTGGTTGTTGAGGGCGATCCCGCCGTACACCGCGGTGCTCAGGCCGGCCAGCCGGTCCCGCATGGCCAGCAGGTCCATCACCGTGTTGTGGTGATGGGACTTGGCCAGCAGGGCCCGCATGCCGAGCCGCGCGCCGTCGCGGGCGGCCTCCACGTGGTCGAACCTGCGGGGGAGGGGGTTGGGGCCTGAGTGGCAGTGCAGATCGACCAGCCCGTGCAGGACTCGCTCGATCGCGGTGGGTCGGGTCATCGTCGTTCCTCCCGCGCGGGCGGTGCCAGGACGGCAGGCCTTGACAGCACCACCCAGACACTAGCATTGTGTAACACATTACGGACTTCATGTACGATAAATGTGAATCGTCGATCCTGACAAGTGCAGTCCCAGCCAAGAAAGTCTCACCGCGGTCTGTCGGGCCATCGCTGTGACCGTGATGCCTCGCCGCCTGAACCATTGGGGGCCTCGTGCCGGACGCGAGTTACACCTGGGCCGAGATGATGGCGATCTCCATCTCGCACGAGATGGCCGACGGCGACTTCGGCTCCGTGGGCGCCGCCTCCCACATCCCCGCCGCGGGGCTGCGGCTGGCGCAGCTCACCCACGCGCCGAACCTCTCCTTCTTCTGCGGCGGCAGCGGCGCGATGAACCCGAGGATCCAGCGGCTCACCGAGTCCTCCGCCGACTACCGCAACCTGGTGACCAGCGAGTACCAGTTCAGCCTGGACGACGTCGTGGACTTCGAGACCGCGATCAGGTTCGACTTCGCGTTCCTCGGCGGGATGCAGATCGACAAGCACGGCAACCTCAACATGGCCGTGATCGGCCCGTGGGCCAAGCCCAAGGTCCGCGGCCCCGGCACGATCGGGCTGATCTTCCTCGGCGGCTTCAGGACCAGCTACATCTACACCGAGCACCACACTCCCAAGATCTTCGTCGACAAGGTCGACTTCGTCAGCGGGGCGGGCTGGCTGGACGGCGGCGACTCCCGCCGCAAGGTCTTCCGCCCCGAGTCCGACGGCCCCCGCCGGGTGTTCACCCCCCTCGGCGTGTTCGACTTCGAGCCGGAGAGCAAGCGGATGCGGCTCATCAAGGTCCACCCGTGGAGCAGCGTCGAAGAGGTCAAGGCCGCGACCGGGTTCGAGCTGCTGGTCGCCGCCGACGTACGGACCGTCGACCCGCCGACCGAGCAGGAGCTGCACCTCCTGCGGACCCAGGTGGACCGCGACGGCGTGCTGCGCCGCCACGCCGCCACGGCCTGACGGCGCCATGACCCCCCGGCGACCGTGGGCCCACCGCCACCTCGTGGTGGACGGCTGCACCACCCACTACCTGGAGGCCGGCGACGGCCCCCCGCTGGTCCTGCTGCACGGCGGCGAGTACGGCGCCGCCGCCGAGATCACCTGGGAGCACTGCGTCCCGGCCCTGGCGGAACACCACCGGGTGCTGGCCGTCGACTTCGTCGGCTACGGGCACAGCGACAAGCTCCGCGACTTCGGCGGCCAGCGGCGCCTGATGCTCCGCCAGATCACCGGCGTGCTGCGCACCCTGCGGATCGAGTCCGCGTTCTTCGCCGGGACCTCGCTGAGCGGGCGGATGCTGCTGGACGTGGCGTGCCGCCCGGCCCCGGTCTGGCCGATCCGGGCGATGGCGGTGACCGGGATCGGCCTGGCCGCCCCGGAGGCCGCCGCCCGGAAGGTGCTGGAGGACTTCGACGGCACACTCGACGGGTTGCGCCCGTCCATGGACGTGCTCTTCCACGACCCCCACTGGCGGGACAGCGAGGAGTACCTGCGCCGCCGCCACGAATTCACCGCGATCCCCGGCGCCTGGGAGACGGCGGCGGCGGGTGCCCTGCGCTCACCGGCGCGGCGGGGCGGGGAGAACCGTCCGCACGTCCGTCCGCCTGCCCGCGACTACGGCGGCGTCGCCGTGCCCACCTGCCTGATCAGGGGCGAGCACGACCGGCTCGTGCCGGACGCCACCTGGCGGGAACTGGCCGCGCGGATCCCCGGCGCGGCCACGGTCACCGTCGCGGGCAGCGGCCACTACCCGCAGATCGAGCGTCCCGCCGAGTTCACCGCGGCGGTGCTGGACTTCTTCGCCGGGTCGGCCCGCTCCGGCGCCGAAGACGGACGGGCCGCCTCCGGCGTCAAGGACGCGCAGAGCGGTTCCGGAGCGAAGGACGCGCAAGCCCGTTCTGGTGTGAAGGACGCGCAGACGTGTTCCGGTGCGAAGGACGCGCAGGCCGGTTCCGGTGTGAAGGAGATGACATGACGGCCGGGCGCTCCCCGGGGCCCGCGCAGGCGGGGCCGGGCGTCCATGTGGAGTCCGGTGGAGGTAAGGACGGGCCCCTGGTGGTCTTCCTGCACGGGTCGGCCGCGTCCGCGGCGGTATGGAAGCCGGTCACCCGGCGGCTGGCGGACCGGCGCCCCGGGACGCGGTGGCTGCTCGCCGACCTGCCGGGGCACGGCCGTTCCCGCTGGCAGCTGGACTACTCCCCGGACGGCTACGCCGCCATGGTGGCCGCCGCGATCCGCGGGCACCTGGACGGGCTGCGCGGGCCCCGCCCGCCGGTGCACCTGGTCGGCCACTCCCTCGGCGCGATGGTCGCGCTGGCCGTCGCGGACGGCACCCGCGGGGTGAGCGTCGCGTCGGTGCTGGCCATCGCGATGAAGGTGAACTGGACCGAGGAGCAGCTGACCCGCCGCGCCGCCGCCGCCTCCCGGCCGACCAGGATCTTCCCCAGCCCGGAGCAGGCCCGCGACCTGTTCGGCCGCGTCTCCGGGATCGCCGCCGCCGGCCCGTCCGCCGGCTTCACCGAGGCCGACCTCGCCGGCGGCGTCACCGGCGCCGACGGCAGGCACCGGCTGTCCGGCGACCCGCGGATCACCGCCGCGCCCCCGCTCACCCCCGCCGCGCTGGCCGCGCTCGCCGCCCGGGTCACCTGCCCGATCACGCCGGCCTGCGGCGACCGCGACCCGGGCGTGCGGGCCGAAGAGATGGCCGAGGTGTTCGGCCGCCCGGTCACCGTCCTGCCCGGCGCCGGCCACAACGCGCACATCGAGCACCCCGGCCTCATCGCCGACCTGGTCGGCCAGGCACTCGGCCGTGCCGCGAGCGACCACTGACGACCGAACGACGGAAGGCCGGAGTCCCCCCATGCGAATCGAGAACCTGCTGCGGCAGAACGCGGTACGCCGCGGCGACCTGCCCGCCGTCATCTGCGCCGAGCGGCGGCTGACCTGGGCCGAGCTCGACCTGGAGAGCGACCGCCTGGCCGCCGCGCTGCTGGCCCTGGGCTTTCGCGCGCAGGAACGCGTCGCGCTGGTGATGGCCAACAGCCACCACATCGTGACCGCCTTCTACGGCCTGTGGAAGATCAACCTGGTCGCGGTCGGGATCAACCCGCGGATGACGGCACCGGAGATCACCCGCATCCTGGCCCACTCGGGAGCGTCCGCCGTCATCTGCGACACCCCCGCCGCGGTGGAGGCCGCCGCTGCGGTCCCCGGCGTCCGCGCGGTGTTCACCGCCGGCCTGGACGGGCCCGAGGGCGGCGGCCACCGGACGCTCACCGAGCTGATCGCCTCCGGCGACCCGGCCGGGGTGCCCGAGACCGGCGACGGCGGCGACCTGCGCTCGCTGCGTTACACCAGCGGCACCACCGGAGCGTCCAAGGGCTGCATGGCCACCCACGACCAGCAGCTGGCCAGCACCGCCAACTACCTGTGCGAGATCAACGTGCCGCGCGGCGGCCCGACCTGGATCTCGGTGCCGCTCACCCTGGGGGTCGGCGCGTCGTACGTGACCACCACCGCCTACCTGGGTGTCCCGCTGCTGCTGCGGCGGCGTTTCGACCCGGCCGCCTTCGTCGCCGACGTCGCCGAGCACGGCGTCGAGCACGCCTTCCTGGTGCCGACCATGCTGGTCGACCTGGTCCGCGCGCTGCCCGGCCTGGACGTCTCCGGGGCCCGGCGGCTGAAGCTGATCGGGTACGGCGGGGCGTCGGTGTCCTGGAGCCTGATCAGATCGCTGGCCGAGGCGCTGGACGTCGATTTCTACCACGCGTTCGGGGCCACCGAGGCCGGGGGCTTCACCGCGCTCCTCACCCCGGAGGACCACCGCCGCTTCCTGGGCGAAGGGGCCACGTCCATCGTCCCGGTGGGCCGCCCCGCCGCGTTCGCCGACGTCAAGATCTTCGACGCGGAGGACCGCGAGGTGGCGCCGCGGCAGACCGGGGAGATGCGGATCCGGGCGGCCAGCGTGTTCTCCGGGTACTGGAGCCGGCCCGAGCTGACCCGGCAGGTGCTCAAGGACGGCTGGCTGCGCCTCGGCGACATGGCCTGGCGGGACGAACGCGGCTACATCTACCTGGCCGACCGCGCTCAGGGCGTGATCAGGTCCGGCGCGCAGAACGTGTACGCGGGCGAGGTGGAGGCGGTGCTCCAGGCGTGCCCCGGTGTGGCCAGGGGCGCGGTGATCGGCGTGCCGCACGAGCGGTTCGGCGAGTCGGTCAAGGCGCTGGTGCAGCGGGTGCCCGGCGGCGACGTCACCGAGCGGCAGGTGCTCGACTACTGCGCCGAACGGCTGGCCGGGTACAAGCGGCCCCGCGAGGTGGAGTTCGTCGCGGAGCTGCCGGTGGACGAGGGCGGAAAGATCAGAAGGGCCGAGCTGAAGCGCGTCACCGGGGCGCGGCCGCTCGGAGAGGCGACCCCGGCCAGCGAGGCCGTTCCGGCCGAGGCGGTTAAGGAGTTCAGGCGATGACCGCGGACAAGGTGACGACCCCCGAGGAGGCGGTCGCCGGCATCCCCGACGGGGCCACGATCGCGCTCGGCGGGGTGCACTCCCACAACGGCCCGACGGCCCTGGTGCACGCGCTGATCCGGCGCGGCGTGCGGGACCTGGAGCTGATCCCGACGCCGAGCGCGGGCGCGCCGGTGGACATGCTGATCGCGGCCGGGTGCGTGCGGCGGCTGCACGTGTCGTACGTCGGCCTGGAGTTCCTCGGCCTGGCCCCGAACTTCCGCCGGGCGGCGGAGAACCAGACCATCGAGATCGTCGAGGGCGACGAGGCCTACATCGTGTACGGCTTCCGCGCGGGCGCGAGCCGCCTGCCGTTCCTGCCGCTGCCGCCGCTGTACGAGGGCACCGACCTGCCCAAGGTGAACCCGCGGATCCGGACCACCACCGACCCGTACACCGGGCGGACGGTCACCACCATCCCGGCGCTGCGCGCCGACTACGGCCTGTTCCACGCCCAGGTCACCGACCGGAAGGGCAACGCGCAGATCTTCGGCCAGCGCCGCTTCGAGGACGTCATGGCCAAGGCGTGCGACCACGTCGTCATCAGCTCCGACGAGATCCTGGACGAGTACGCCCCGGCGCCCGACCCGCGCCTGGTGTCCATCCCGGGGGCAATCGTGGACAAGGTGGCCCACGCGCCCTACGGCGCGCACCCGCTGTCCTCGCCGGGACACTACGCCTACGACCGGGACCTGCTGGTCGAGTACCGCGACCTGGCCGCTCAGGACCGCACCAAGGAGTACCTGGAGACGTACGTGCACTCGGTGGCCGACCACCAGGAGTACCTGGAGAAGGTCGGCGTGCGGCGGCTTCTCGGCCTGCGGCAGACGTTCCGCTGACCCGCCCGGCGCGGCCGTCACGGCAGCCCGCCGTGACGGCCGCGACCGCGGGGACCGAGAGGCCGTGGGTCACCAGGAGTAGGCCTCCGGCGCCGGGCCGGGGCCGGGGAAGATCTCGTCGAGCCTGGCCAGCGTCGCCTCGTCCAGGTCGACCTCGAACGCCCGCACCGCGGCGTCGAGCTGGGACAACGTGCGGGGACCGATGATGGGCGCGGTCACCCCCGGCTGACGCAGCAGCCAGGCCACGGCCACGTCCGCGGGGCTCTCGCCCAGCTTCTCGCACAGGTCCTCGTACGCCTGCACGGCGGCGCGATGCTTGTCCAGCTTGACCAGGCGCCGGCCGCGGAGGGTGGCCACGCTCGCCCCAGGCAGCGGGGTCCCCATGGTGTTCTCCCGCTCCTTGCGCAGGATGCCGCCGAGCAGCCCGGCGTCCAGCGGGGACCACGGCATCATGCCCACCCCGTAGTGCCGGCATGCGGGCAGCACCTCCAGCTCGGCGGTGCGTTCCAGCAGGTTGTAGATGGTCTGCTCGCTGACCAGCCCGAGGTGCCCGCGCCGGGCCGCGGCCTCCTGACCTCCCGCGATGTGCCAGCCGGGGTGGTTGGAGGTGCCCACATAGACGATCTTGCCCTGGGTCTTGAGGACGTCCATCGCCTCCCAGATCTCCTCCCACGGGGTGGACCGGTCGATGTGGTGCGGCTGGTAGAGGTCGATGTGGTCGGTACGGAGCCTGCGCAGCGAGGCCTCGCAGGCGCGCCGGATGTGCAGCGCGGACAGGCCGGAGTCGTTGGGCCACTCGGACATCCGGCCGTACAGCTTGGTGGCGAGCACGGTCCGGTCCCTGCGGCCGCCGCCGGTGGCCATCCAGCGGCCGATGATCTGCTCGGTCAGGCCCTCGCCGAACCGCCAGCCGTACACGTCGGACGTGTCGATCAGGTTGATCCCCAGCTCATGGGCGCGATCCATGATCGTGAAGGCGTCCGCCTCGGTCGTCTGGGTGCCGAAGTTGTCGGTGCCGAGGACCAGCCGGCTGATCGTCAGACCGCTGCGGCCGAGGGTGGTGAACTCCACGTGGATCTCCCGACGCCGTGAGTATTACATCTATCGGACGATACGTCCCATAATTAAGAGCCGATGGTACCCTGCCCGATACATGAGGCAAAGTGCCGATCCGGCCGAGCTGTGGTCCTTCGTAGCCGAATGAACCGCGTACGCGCTCGGGCTCAGGCACGAACCGGCCCCGAGGGGACTAGTCGTTGAGCACGAACGAGCCTGATCACACCGCCCCGCTCGCCGATCACATCGCCGCCGCCGGCCTCCCGGCGGCGCACAGCTTCGTCTCCGGCACGTTCCGCCAGGGCGGCGGCCCGGAGTTCACCACCTGCCACCCCGGCGACGGCTCGGAGCTGGCCACCGTCCAGGCGGCCACCCCCGAGTTCGCCGACGCCGCCGTGGCCGAGGCCGCCGCCGCGCAACCGGCCTGGGCCGCGACCCCGCCGCACGAGCGGGCCCGGGTGCTGCGCGCCGCCGCCGGCCTGATCGAGGCCCAGGCCGTGCGGCTGACCACCCTGATCGCGCTGGACAACGGCAAGACGACGGCCGAGGCGCGCGGCGACGTGATGGTGGCGGCGGCGCACCTGCGGGCCGCCGCCGGGTGGGCGGCCACCCTGGAGGGGATCACGCTGCCCGCCGACGGCACCACGCTGCGGATGGCCTTCCGCGAGCCGGTCGGGGTGGTCGCCGCGGTCATCCCGTTCAACACCACGTTCATGTTCGCCGCGCAGAAGGCCGGGCCCGCGCTCGCCGCGGGCAACGCGGTGCTGCTCAAGGCCCCCGAGCTCAGCCCGCTGGCGGCCCCCGTGTTCGCCAGGCTGCTCACCGACGCCGGGCTGCCCCCCGGGCTGCTCCAGGTGCTCCAGGGGGCGGGCGACGTGGGACGGCGGCTGGTGGAGCACCCCGCGGTGACCATGGTCTCCTTCACCGGCAGCACCGAGGCCGGCCGTCAGGTGATGCGCTCGGCGGCCGGCGGCGTGAAGCGGGTGCTGCTGGAACTCGGCGGCAAGTCCGCCAACATCGTGTACGCCGACGCCGACCTGGACGCGGCCCTGCACGCCACGGTCGGCGGCGTCTTCCGCAACGCCGGGCAGCGCTGCTTCTCCGGTTCCCGGCTGCTGGTGGAGGACCCGGTCGCGGACGCGTTCACGGCCCGCGTGGCGGATCTGGCCCGCTCGATCCGGGTGGGCCCGCCCTTCGCGCCGGACAGTCAGCTGGGCGCGCTGATCTCGGCCGCCGAGGCGGAGCGGGTCCGGTCGATGGTCGAGACGGCCGTGGGGCAGGGGGCCCGCGTGCTGGCCGGGGGCGAGCGCCCGGCCGGGCTGCACCTCGGCGGCGCCTACTACGCGCCGACCGTGCTGGAGATCCCGCCGGACCTGCCGAAGGTGCCGGACATCGTCTACCAGGAGGTGTTCGGCCCGGTCCTCACCGTGCAGCGCTTCGGCGACGCGGCACGGGCGGTCGCGCTGGCCAACGACTCGCCGTTCGGCCTGGTGGGGGGCTGCTGGACCAGGGACATCGACCGGGCGCTGACCACCGCGCGGCAGGTCAGGTCCGGCTACTTCTGGATCAACTCCTACGGCGCCCTCGCGCTGGACGCCCCCATCGGCGGCGTCGGCCTGTCCGGCGCGGGCCGGGAGCTCGGCCGCCTCGGCCACGAGGCGTACACCGAGGTCAAGACCGTGATCATCGACACCGCCGCGTCCGCCGCGCCGCGCTGGTACTGACCCCCGGCAAGGAGATGCCATGTCCGCGCACTACCAGGGCGCCGTCGCCCGAACCGCCCACGGGCCGCTGAGCTTCGAGGACATCCCGCTGCGCGAGCCGGTGGGCGACGAGGTGCTGATCGACGTGACCGCCTGCGGCCTGTGCCACAGCGACGTGCACTTCATGCACGGCACCTCGGGCACCGACTTCCCCTACCTGGTGGGACACGAGGTGGCCGGGCGGGTGGCGAGACTCGGTCCGGACGCGACAGGGCCCGCCGTGGGCGACAGCGTGGTGGTCGCGCCGATGGTGGCGTGCGGGCGGTGCCGCCAGTGCGGGGCGGGCCGCCCGGAGGCGTGCCCGGCCAAACTGCCGAGGCGGCCCAAGGTGACCCTCGGCGACGGCGCGGAGGCGACCGCGGTGCTCGGCGTGGGAGGGCTGGCCGAGCGGGTCGTCGTGCCCGCGCGGCAGGCCGTGGCGATCGACCCCCGGGTGCCGCCGCAGGTCGCGGCGCTGCTCGGCTGCGGGGTGCCGAGCGGGTTCGGGGCCGCGGTCAACACCGCGGCGACCGGCCCGGCCGACGACGTCGTGGTGATCGGCTGCGGCGGGGTGGGGGTCGCGGCCGTCGCCGGAGCGGCGTACGCGGGCGCGCGGCGGATCATCGCCGTGGACACCAACCCGGCCAAGCTCGACGCGGCCCGCCGGTTCGGCGCCACCGACGTGGTGGACGCGTCCCGGGAGGACACGGTGCCGCGGGTGCGTGAGCTCACCGGCGGCCAGGGCGCCGACGTGGTGCTCGACGCGGTCGGCGGCCCCGGCTCCTTCACCACCGCCAACCGGCTGCGCGGCCCCGGCTCCCGGCTGGTGGTGGTCGGCGCGCCCAAGCAGGGCGACACCGTCGAGCTGCCGCTGCGTCACCTGTTCCTGACCGGCGGCTCGGTCAGGGTCTCCATCTGGGGCGACTGCGTGGCGTCCCGGGACCTGCCCCTGCTGGCCAAGCTGTACCTGGACGGCCGGCTCCCGCTGGACGAGTACGTGAGCGGCACCTACCCGCTGGAGGACGCGCAGGCCGGCTACGACCGGCTGCTGTCCGGCGAGGCGCTTCGCGGCGTCGTGCTGCTGTGACGGTCCCGCCGGCAGTTGACAGATCCGCACATATCGCCACACAATCAGCACATATTTCGGACGAGTTGTCCGATAAATGACAAAGATCGAGGAGTGATGATGACGGAGACCCTCCGCGCACCGCGCTCGCTCAACCACATCGCCTACCCGACCTGGAACTCGCAGGCCACGTACGACTTCTACACAGAGGTCCTCAGGTGCAGGCTCCTGGCCGCGATCCAGCTGGACGTGGTCCCCTCCAGCGGCGCGCGGACCCCGTACCTGCACACCTTCTACGGGCTGCACGACGGGAGCGCCATCGCGTTCTTCGAGGTCGAGGAGCTGCCCGACCCCGGGCCCGACCCGGTGCCCTCCTGGGTGCGGCACATCGCGCTCAACGTGGACTCGATGGAGGAGCTCCACAGCTGGCAGGCGCACTTCGCCGCCAAGGGCGTGGAGAGCGTCGGCATCGTCGACCACGACGGGGTCTGGGAGTCGCTGTACGTCTTCGACCCCAACGGCGTCCGGATCGAGCTGACGCTGCAGACCCGCGCGCTCACCGAGGACGACGCCCGCCAGGGCGCCGAGACCCTGCGCGCGTGGAACGAGCGCGGGTAGCGCCGGCCGTACCCCCACCCCCCGCCCCGATCCCGTTCATCCCCTGCCCATCAGGAGCCGCCCGTGCTGACCCGCGAACTACTCCCCATACCGATGACGTCGGGTGGGCGCCTCGACATCAACTCGGGCGTGGCCCGGCTGAGCGGGAAGATCTGGGCCACGCTCTGGAAGGACGACCGGCGCCCGCCCGGCACCGCGGTGCTGATCGTGCACCCGGCCTCCAACTTCATCGGCCACTACGCGCTGGAGGAGCTGGCGTCCCGGGGCGTGGCCGCCGCGGGCCTCGCCACCCGCTACGTCGGCAACGACTCCGCCCTGATCATGGAGAACTGCGTCCTGGACGTCGGCGCCGCCATCCGCCGCCTGCGCGAGCTCGGGTACGAGAAGATCGTGCTGGTGGGCAACTCCGGCGGCGGCGGCCTGGCCGCGCTGTACCAGGCGCAGGCCGAGAACCCCACCATCACCCACACCCCCGCCGGGGACCCGGTGGACCTGACGACCGCGGACCTCATCCCGGCCGACCAGATCGTGATGGCCATGGCCCACCCCGGCCGCGCCGTGGTCTACACCGAAGGGCTCGACCCGGCGATCGTCGACGAGCACCGGCCGTTCGACCGCGACCCCGGCCTCGACATGTTCGATCCCGCCAACGGCCCGGCCTACGCCCCCGAGTTCGTGAGCCGGTACCGCCAGGCCCAGCTCGACCGCAACCGCCGCATCAGCGACTGGGCCTTCCAGCAGATCGAGGCGCTGCGCGCGCGGACCCGCCGGTCGCCGTCCGGGGGGCAGGAGGTGCCGGACGACCTGCCCTTCGTGGTGCACGGCACCGCCGCCGACCCGCGTTTCCTGGACCTGTCGCTGGACCCCTCCGACCGCGCCGTCGGCACCCTGTGGGGCAGCCCGTGGGTCGCCAACTTCCAGCCCGCCTCCCTCGGGCACCTCACCAGCCTGCGCTCCTGGCTCAGCCAGTGGAGCCACGAGCACAGCCGCGCCAACGCCTACCGGCGGCTGCCCGGCGTCAAGGCCCCCGTCCTGGTCGTCTCCGGGTCGGCCGACTGCGCGGCCTTCCCGAGCCACGCCCGCGGCATGTACGACGCGGTCGGCCACGACCGCAGGGAGCTCGTCGAGATCAAGGGCGCCGACCACTACTTCCAGGGCCGTCCCGACCTGGCCGCCGCCATGTGCGACCACATCGTCGAGTGGGCCCGGTGATGGGCGCGCTCGACGTCGCCGTGGTGGGCGCGGGACCGGTCGGCCTGACCGCCGCGCTGGCGCTGGCCAGGCGGGGGATCACGGTCACCGTCTTCGAGGAGGCCGAGCGGCTCAGCACCGAATGGCGCGCCTCCACCTTCCACCCGCCGACCCTGGAGATCGCGCACGACCTCGGCATCGCCGGCGCGATGCTGGCCGAGGGCATCATCGCGCGCACCTACCAGATACGGGACCGGCGGGACGGGCTGATCGCCGAGTTCGACTTCGGCATGCTCGCCGACGAGACCGCCTACCCGTTCCGGCTCCAGCTGGAGCAGTACAAGTACACCCAGATCATCCACGACGCGCTGAGCGCCGGGCACCCGGACGTCGGGCTGCGGCTCGGCGAGGGCGTCACCGGCGTGACCCAGGACAAGGATGCCGCGGTGCTCACCACCGTCGCGGGGGAGCAGGTCGAGGCCCGCTGGGTGCTGGCCGCCGACGGCGCGCGCAGCACCATCCGCAGAACCCTCGGCGGCACCTTCGACGGCCTCACCTACGCGCACCGCTACCTCGTGCTGAGCATCGACTACCCGGTGGAGACCCTGCTGCCGGGCATCTGCGACGTCAACTACATCGCCGACCCCGACGAGCACCTGCTCATCCTGCGGGTCCCGGACGTGTGGCGGGTCGTGGTCGCGGTGCGGCCCGGCCTCGGCGCCGAGGAGGCGCTCACCGACGCCTACGTGGCAGAGCGGCTGCGCGGCCTGTTCGGGGAGCACCCCGAGCTGCCGCTGCGGGAACGGAAGATCTACTCGGTGCACCAGCGGGTGGCCGAGACCTTCCGGCGGGACCGGGTGCTGCTGCTCGGGGACGCCGCGCACGTCAACAGCCCGATGGGCGGGATGGGCCTCAACGGCGGCATCCACGACGCGTTCGACCTGGCGGCCCAGCTCGGCGCGGTGCTGCTGGACGGGGCGGGCCCCGAGGTGCTGGACGGCTGGGCGCACCGCCGCCGCAAGGCCGCGATCGAGGCCGTCCAGGAGATCACCCACCGCACCACCACCGAGATGGCCGAGCAGGACGAGGCCGAGCGGCGCGGCTTCCAGCAGCGGATGTCGCAGATCGCGGCCGACCCGGCGCTCGCGAGGGCGTGGATGCTGGACGCGGCCATGATCTCCAACGTGCGCGCCCACGGCCTGCCGCTGGCGGCCGCCGGCCGGGTGGGCGGCGGGCCGGTGGTGGGCTGATGGACTTCGGTCTCAGCGACGAGCAGCGCGACATCCGCGACACCGCCCGCGCCTTCGTCACCAAGGAACTGCTGCCGCTGGAGGAGGTGTTCCTCCGGCAGGGGGCCGCGCGGCTGCCGCGGGAACAGGAGCGCGCGCTCCGGGCCAAGGCCAGGGAGTTCGGCTTCTGGGGCCTGAGCACCCCGCGGGAGTACGGCGGGATGGAGCTGCCCGCGCTCACCCAGTCGCTCGTCCACACCGAGGTGGCCAGGACCTGCGTGCCGTTCCGCTTCGGCGGCGAGGCCGACAACATCCTGTACGACGCGGACGCCGCGCAGCGCGAGGAGTACCTGAGGCCGACCATCGAGGGCCTGCGGCTGGGCTGCTTCGCGCTGACCGAACCGGGCGCCGGATCGGACGCCGCGGCCATCTCCACCACCGCACGGCGGGACGGCGGCGACTGGGTCGTCAACGGCTCGAAGACCTTCATCAGCAACGGCGGCGACGCCGACTACGCGATCGTCATCGCGGTCACCGACAAGGACAAAGGTGCCCGCCACGGCTCGACCGCGTTCCTGGTGGACCGCGCCGCCGGGTGGACCTCCACCCCGATCCGGACGATGGGCGGCTGGCACCGGCCCGCCACGCTCTACTTCGACGACGTCAGGGTGCCCGCGGGGAAGGTCCTCGGCGAGGTCGGCGCGGGCTTCGACCTGGCCATGCGCTGGGTGGGCAAGGGCCGGCACGTGATCTCCGCGCACTGCGTCGGCATCGCCGAGCGGTGCCTGAGGCTGGCGGTGGAGTTCGCCGGCACCCGCAGGACGTTCGGCCGCGAGATCGGCGACTACCAGGCCGTCCAGTGGATGATCGCCGACTCGGAGACCGAACTGGAGGCGGGCCGCTGGCTCGCCCTGCGGGCCGCCTGGGACGCCGACCGGGGCGCCGGCACCCGGCACTCCGCGGCGATGGCCAAGCTCTTCTGCACCGGGATGGCCGGCCGGGTGGTCGACCGGGCGCTGCAGATCCACGGCGGCATGGGTTACACCAAGGATCTTCCGCTGGAAGGGTGGTACCGCGCCGTCCGCGCCATGCGGATCTTCGAGGGTACCGACGAGATCCAGCGTCTCATCATCTCGCGCGACCTGTTGCGCGGCTTCACCCGGATCGGAGGTCACCTTGCCTGAGACGGCCGAGTGGAAAATGAGCGTGGCCGGCGCCCTGCGGGCGGCGGCGAAGGAGGCGGGCGACCGGCCCGCCGTGATCCAGGGCGACCGGCAACGCGGCTACCGCGAGCTTTCGGCCCGCGCGGAACGCGTCGCCGCGTCGCTGGCCGAGCGCGGCGTGCGCCCCGGCTCCACCGTGGGCATCGCCCTGCACAACTCCGTCGAGTACGTGGAGGCGGTGCTCGCCGCGTTCACGCTGGGCGCGCGGCCGGTCAACGTCAACTACCGCTACCGGGAGCCCGAACTGCGGTACGTGCTCGGCCACATCGGCGCGGCGGCGCTCGTCTACGAGACCGCCCTGGCCGACCGGGTGCCCGGCGCCGTGGCCGGGCTGCCCGCGCCGGTCGCGCTGCTGGAGGTCGGCGGGGAGGACGCGACGGTGCCCGGCGCGCTGTCGTTCGAGCGGGCCGCGGCGTCCACGGCCGCGCTCCCCGCCCTGGACGAGGACTCGCCGCACGGCATCATCCTGCTCACCGGCGGCACCACCGGCAGGCCCAAGGGCGTGATCTGGGACCGGGACGGGCTGCTCGGCATCCTCACCTCGGTCTTCCGGCAGCACGGCCTCGCCTCACCCGTGACCCCCGGGCAGGTCCGGGAGCGGATCCGCGAGCTGCGGGCCGCGGACGGGATCCCGGTGGTGCTGCCGATGTCGCCGCTGATGCACGGCACCGGCTTCTTCCACGCGCTGCGTACCCTGATGGCCGGAGGCACCCTGTGCTTCTGCGCCTCCCGGTCGCTGGACGCCGACGAGGTGTGGCGGGTGGTGGGGCGGTACGGGGTCACCGAGATGGTCATCGTCGGCGACGCCTTCGGCCGTCCGCTGGTGGACGCGCTGGCCGCGGCCGAGCACGCAGGTCGCCCCTACGACCTGGACAGCCTGCGGCGGATGACCAGCTCGGGGGTGCTGTGGAGCGTCGACGTGAAGCGGCAGCTGCTGCGCCGCGGCCGGAACCTGACGCTGGTCGACAACATCTCGGCCTCCGAGGGAGGGCCGTTCGGGCAGGCCGAGGCGAGGTCCGAGGCTGACCTGAACGACGGGCGGTTCGCCCTGTCCCCGGTGGCCCGGGTGCTGGACGAGCACGACCGCGACGTCGAGCCCGGCAGCGGCCGGACCGGCGTGCTGGCCAGCGCCGGCCCGCAGCCGGTCGGCTACCTCGACGACCCCGCCAGGACGGCCCGGATCTGGCGGGTCATCGACGGCGTCCGCTACGCCGTGCCCGGCGACCTGGCCTCGCTCGACGCGGACGGCCGGCTCGTCCTGCTGGGCCGCGGCGACGGCGTGGTCAACACCGGCGGGGAGAAGGTCTTCCCCGAGGAGGTCGAGCAGGCGCTGCTCAGCCACCCCGCGGTGGACGACGCGATCGTGGTCGGCGTGCCCGATCCGCGCTGGGGCCAGACGGTGGCCGCCATGGTCGCCCCGGCGAACAGGCTGGACGGGGTGCCGGACGAGGAGCTCACCCGGCACGTCCGGGACCGGCTGGCCGGGTACAAGAGCCCGCGCCGTATCGTCCGGGTCGCGGTGATCCCCCGCACGCCCGCCGGCAAGGCCGACCGCCCGCTCATCAAGCAGATGGTGACCGAGCAGGCGACGACACAGGAGACGACATCGTGACAGGAACGCCGTTCCCCATCGAGCGAGGCCACGTGCTGGCCTTCGCCCGTGCCCTGGGCGAGGAGGGGGACGCCGTCCCGCCCACCTTCCCGATCGCGTTCGCCCAGTTCGACCCGGACTGGCCGCTGCGGATGACGCCGGGGCGGCCGTGGAACGGCTCCGGTGCCGAGCCGGGCGTGTCCTCCGGCGGCCCCGGCGGCCTGCACGCCGAGCAGGAGTTCGAGTACTTCCGGCCGATCAGGGCCGGGGAGACGCTCACCGCGCGGCGGCGCGAGGGCAGGACCTGGCAGAAGGAGGGCGGCCGGGGCGTGCTGAACTTCACCGAGCGCCACGTCGACTTCTTCGACGCCGCCGAAAAGCCCGTAGCCCGGTCCACCACCGTGTCGGTGACGGTCACCCCCGCCGCCCCGAGGGAGGGACGATGACACGGACCGCGCCGACCGGCGTGCGGGCCGGGCAGGAGGTCGTCCAGGTGGTGGTCACCGACCTGAAGCGCACCCAGATCGTCATGTACGCCGGGGCCTCCGGCGACTTCAACCCGCTGCACACCGACGAGCCGTTCGCCACCAAGGTGGCGGGCAACCCCACGGTGATGGCGCACGGCATGCTCACCATGGGCCTGGCCGGGCGGGTGCTGACCGGTTGGTTCGGGCACGAGAACATCCGCCGCTACCGGGCCAGGTTCAAGGCGCCGGTCTGGCCGGGCGACACGCTCACGGTGACCGCCGCGGTGACCTCGGTGGCGACCGTGGACGGCGAGCGGCGCGCCGAGCTCACCCTGTCCGCGGTCAACGCGGCCGGGACCGAGGTGCTCACCGGCACCGCGACCGTGCTGGTCGCCGACGCGGACGGGGCGGCCGGATGAGCGGGCCGCAGGGGACGCCGATGGACGTGGCCGCGCTGGAGGCGATCGACGTGCACACCCACGTGCAGGCGTCGGTCCTGGACGACCCGGCCGCGGGCGGCGGCGGCGACGGCTTCGCCGCGATGGCCGACTACTTCAAGGCGGGCGAGGTCACCAGGTACACGGTGCCGATGCTCGCCGATTACTACCGGCGGCGGCGCATGGCGGCGGTGGTGTTCTGCGTCGACACCATGCACGTGAGCGGCCGGGAGCCGCACCCGTCCAGCGAGGAGATCGCCGAGCAGGCGGCGCGCCACGCCGACGTGCTGATCCCGTTCGCCAGCGTCGACCCGCACCGGGGCGCGGCCGGAGTCCGGGCCGCCCGGCGGCTGATCGAGGAGCACGGCGTGCGGGGCTTCAAGTTCCACCCCACCTCGCAGGGCTTCTTCCCGGACGACCGGCTGGCCTACCCGCTGTACGAGGTGATCGCGGAGCACGGCCTGACCGCGTTGTTCCACACCGGCCAGACCGGCGCGGGCGCCGGCACCCCGGGCGGCGGCGGGCTGCGGCTCAAGTACTCCAACCCCATGCGCGTCGACGACGTGGCCGCCGACTTCCCCGACCTGCAGATCATCCTGGCCCACCCGTCCTTCCCCTGGCAGGACGAGGCCCTCGCGGTCGCCATGCACAAGCCGAAGGTGTACATCGACCTGTCCGGCTGGTCGCCCAAGTACTTCCCGCCGCAGCTGGTGCGGTACGCGAACACGCTCCTGAAGGACAAGGTGCTGTTCGGCTCGGACTTCCCGATGATCACGCCGGAGCGATGGCTGGCCGACTTCGCGAAGCTGGAGATCAAGGAAGAGGTCCGCCCGAAGATCCTCAAGGAGAACGCGGCCAGGCTGCTGGGACTCACGTAGTCCCGGTCAGAGGGCTCGATCAAGGAGACCGTGATGTACCACAGCGGGCCGTTCGACCGGACCGTCGACGTCGTCGTACTCGGGTTCGGCGACGCGGGCGCGGTCGCCGCCACCACCGCCCACGACGCGGGCGCCGAGGTGCTCGTCATCGAGAAACAGCAGGCCGGCGACCACCGGCCCAACAGCCGGTACGCGGCGGGCTTCTTCCTGGTGCCCAAGGACGTGGACCGCGCGGTGGAATACCTGTCCGCGCTGTACGAGGTCCACGGCGAGCAGGTCGACCCCGGGCTGATCCGCGCCTGGGCCAGGGAGACCGCGGCCAACCCCGCGTGGCTGGACCGGCACGGCTGCGGCTACCTGGACACGGGCATCCTCGGCGAGCACCACACGCTGCCCGGCCACGACGCGATCACCGTGTACAAGGCGACGCCGGGCCCCCGGCCGGACGGCTACACCGGGTGCCCGATGCACGGTTTCCTGCGCCACCTGGTGGCCGGACGCGGCATCGAGGTCCGGTACGGCACCGCCGCCCGCCGCCTGCTCACCGACGAGCGGGGCGCGGTGACCGGCGTGCTGGCCGACCGGGACGGCCGGGCCGAGCGGATCGGCGCGCGCCGCGGCGTGGTGCTCGCCGTGGGCGGCTTCGAGGGCAGCGAACGGCTGAAGACGCAGTACCTCCCGGTCACCCCGGTGCACTTCTACGGCACCGAGCACAACACCGGCGACGGCATCGCGATGGCGATGGAGACCGGCGCCGAGCTGTGGCACATGAACGTCTGGCCGGGCCAGTTCGTGGCCAGGTTCCCCGGCAGCGGGTACGGCGGGGGCACCGCGATCGACCTGTGGGGCTCGGGCCGGTTCGGGCCGGTCCAGGGACGGCGCCCGCCGGGCTCGATCTTCGTGGACGGCTCCGCACGCCGGTTCGTCGGCGAGCCGGGCCCGCAGCACGCGGCCCACCTGGAGCTGCTCGGCATGGACTCCGCCCGGCTCAGCCGACCGCGCGTCCCCACCTGGTGGATCTTCGACGAGGCCAGGTTCAAGGAGGCGACCCTGGTGCCGACCTACTCCGGCCCCGCCGGCCCGGTCGGGGATCTCACCTGGAGTCCGGACAACACCGAGGAACTGCGCCGCGGCTGGATCCTCTCGGCCGGCTCACCGGCCGAGCTGGCCGCGCGGTGCGGGCTGGACCCCGCGGCGCTGGAGGCGACGCTCGCCCGCTACAACGACCACTGCGCCGCCGGGACGGACGCCGACTTCGGCCGGGACCCCGCCACGCTGACGCCGATCCTCGGCCCCCGGTACTTCGCGCTGCCGCTGTGGCCCGGCGGCTCCCACACGGTGGGCGGTCCGCGCCGGGACGCCGAGGCCCGGGTGCTGTCGATCCTTGGGGGTTTCGTGGAAAACCTGTACTCCGCCGGTGAGTTAGGATCTCTGCACGGATTGCTCTATCCGGCCGGTGGGGGCAGCATCGCGGAATGCCTCGCCTTCGGCCGGATCGCGGGGCGCAATGCCGCGGCCAACGGGATCATCGGAGGATGACTCAGATGCGGCGTACGGCGCCGGACGACCCTGCGGCGAGCGGCGCGCGTAGGTGGACACCGACACCGGTAGGGGTGACTTCGCTTGGGCGCTGGTGATCACGCTGCCGAGGGCACGAGCACGCCGAGCGGCTCGCAGACCCTGGATCGCGGCCTGAAACTGCTCGAACTCCTCGCCACCGAGGACCGTGACATGACGGTGGCCGAACTGGCCGCCTCACTGGGCATGCACCGCCAGGCGGTCTACCGCCTCCTGACCACCCTGCGCGCCCACCGCCTGGCCGCCGAAGGCAGCTCGGGCCGCTACCGCCTGGGCCTCGGCGTCATCCAGCTGGCCCGACGCGCCAACCCCCACCTGCGCCGCGCCGTCCTGCCCCACCTCCGCACCCTCGCCGAAGAGCTGGGCGTCACGGCCCAGTGCGTGGTGGCGGAAGGCGACGACGCGGTCGTGCTGGCCGTGGTCGAACCCTCCGACGCCGTCTTCCACCTCTCCCAGCGCAGCGGCGCCCGCCACGCCCTGGACCAAGGCGCCAGCGGCATAGCCATCATGCTCTCCCGCGACCCCCACCCCCGAGACTCCGAAGCAGTGATCACCGCCAGATCCCGCGGCTACGCCATCTCCCGCGGCACCCTCACCCCCGGCGCCCTAGGCATAGCCGTCCCCCTCTACGACGCCGAAGGCCACTCAATGGACGTAAGCCTCGGCATCGTCTCAATGATCGACCTAGACGTGGACCGCACCGCCAAACGCCTCACCGCCGCCGCCGACCAGATCACCGCCAGCGAACTCTGACCCCGATGACCGGTCCCTCCCGGCGCCGCGACGGCGGGACGTGGTACGGCGAACCCGGCGCCGCCTTACGGCCGCGTGTGTGCGGCGCCGATGAAATGGTCCTCGCGAACGGCGCGCTTCGCGCGGAAAGGCGCAAGGGCTGTGCTCATGCGGGGGACACCCCCGCACCCCCGGCCCTGCCGGGCTCACCGTGCTCCGCCGCCATGCGTTCCAGCCGATGCTCGCTGTTCTGTCCATGCTCGCCGGTCCAATTCATGCTCCGCCCCGGCTGGTGCCCCGCCGTCCCGCGATGCGCGCTTCGACCCTCAACCCCCACGGCCTCCGTCCCGGAGATGCTGACGTTTTGATCCCTTGACGTCAGCTATCACTGATCCCGGTGACCCGTGACGGGTTTCTCGCCGTACAGCGGCGCCGGTTCGCCTTATGTGGTCGCCTCGCGCAGCAATTCGAGGGTGGCGCGGAGGATCGGCGCCATGTGTCGGGCGAAGGACATGGGTCGCTCCCTGTGCCGGAGGTTGTCAGCCTCCGGCAGGATATTGCCGTATCCAGGTCTTGAAAGTCCGTCGTCAACGCTGGTCCGACCGCTAGGAAGCCGTATGTCCCAAATCGTCGTCCTCTCCGCCGCCGGCACCTGCCTGGTGCTCGACGTATCCGGGCCGGGGCTGCCCGTCGTGCTCCACTACGGGGCCGATCTCGGGGCGGAGGCCGGGGGTGCTCTCGGGGCGTTGGTGCCGTTGGTGGCCGGGCCGCCGTTGGTGGCGGGGCAGGGGGATGGGTGGTATGGGAGGCCGGGGTTCGGTGGGGGGCGGGTGGGGGAGCACTGGGCGGTGCGGTGGGTGGTGGACGGTGAGGTCGTGGTGGAGGGGGGGCCGGGGCGGGGTGGGGCCGTCACGGTTGGCGCTGTGGATGAGCAGGTGGGGGTGCGGCTGGTCAGTGAGCTGGTGATGGATTCGCACGGGGTGCTGAGGATGCGGCATGCGGTCACCAATCTTCAGGGGGGCGCGTATCGGGTGGACGGGGTGATCTGTGCGGTTCCGGTGCCTGGGCGGGCGGAGGAACTGCTCGACTTCACCGGGCGGTGGGCGCTGGAGAAGGTGCCGCAGCGGCGGGCCTTCGGGCAGGGGGCGTGGGTGCGGGAGAACAGGCGGGGACGGACCGGGCATGACGCCGCGGGGGTGCTGGTGGCGGGGACGCCCGGGTTCGGGTTCCGGCACGGCGAGGTCTGGGGGGTGCACGCGGGGTGGAGCGGGAACCATGTGCATCTCGCGGAGCGGACCGGTGAGGGGTACGCGCTGCTG